>CALPNL020000029.1 GCA_943324925.2 Chitinophaga pinensis
AAAAAATATTAAACTTACATTTGTAATCATTTTCAATAATTCCGAATAATCATGTTTGACTTTTCACAGTATTTAGGTTTTTTACTTTTCTTAACTATCCTTACCATGGGATTTTGGTTAATGTTTTTCTTAATTGGTTTCGTTCAATATTGGGTTGGCGGTGCTTTATGGGAAATGTATAAAGAAAGAAAAGCTAAAAAATCACAAGCAGAGTAATCTGTTTCGATTTTTAAAAAATAATAGCTGTCTGAATTTTAATTCAGTCAGCTTTTTTTTTGTAATAACTTGAATAAAAAAAAGTGCTTTCCAATTGGAAAGCACTTTTTATATTTGAATTAACACTAACTATTAACCTTGAAAATCATCTCCATTTTCACCACCACCTCTTGTAGGTTTTGTTCTTTCTTCTTTTTTCTTATTGAATCTATAAGTAAATGATAAAGTAATTTGTCGCATTGCCCATTGCATTTCAACATATGAATTCAATACATTTGGAATGTTGTTATTGTACATTCTTTTTCTTGAATTAAAAACGTCTTGAACATTTAAAGCTAATGTTCCTTTGTCTTTCATGATGTCTTTGCTAAAACCTAAATTGGCGCCTACTACTGCTAAAGAATTTCCTTGAGCATTCCTTTCTGGGCCATTATAAGTAACATTAGTTTGCCAGTCAATTTTATATGGTAACGTAATTTTTGAGGTCAATCTTGTAAACCAAGAAGATGCTGAGTTGTCAAAATTTTGAGTTACAATTACATTTTGAGAATTGGTATAAACATAATTCCCTTTTGTTTCGAATTTATAAAAATTGAAGTTCGAGTTTAATTTCCACCATTTATAAGGAGAATAGTTTAAGGTAAATTCAAAACCGTAACGTAATTCAGTGGCTAAATTAATAGGAGTACTTAAAATTACAGGCACCCCATTTACAAAATCACCACTTTCTCTTCGAATAAATTGAAAAGAATTAGTAGTTTTATTTAAGTAAGTGGAGGTACTTAATGTTAGTTTATCCCATTTTTTTAAGTATCCAAAATCCAATGCGTCAGTAAAAGCTGGTGTTAAATTTGGATCCCCTCTAAAAATATTGATGTTACTAGAATAACTTGAAAAAGGATTTATTTGACGTCCTCTTGGTCTTGAAATTCTTTTACTATAACTAAATGAAATACTATTCTCATCAGAAATTTCATAAGTCAAAAACAAACTAGGGAAGAGGTTATTGTATTTTTGAGTATTAAATTCGTTAGTTACTAATTGGTTAATTACAATTTTTGAATCTTCCCAACGCAGCCCAAATAGAAAAGAGAATTTGTTCACTTTAGTTCCAAATTGAGTATAGAGTGCGTTCACATTTTCGCTATAATCTAAGGTGTTGGTATATTGAAGGTTTGGGGTATAAGCAGAAAATAAGTCAATACTTCCTACTTTAAACTCGGTCAATAATTTATTAAAATCCCCTTTATATCCAAATTCTAGTTGATTAGCTTTTCCAAAAGGTAAAACATAATCCGATTGAATCATATTACGATTTTGAGTTTGTAGATTACTTGTTAATTCTTTGATTGAACTTGAAATTAAAGAATAATCATTATCTATGTTATTTGAAAAAGTTCCGTCAATTGTAAATTTGTGACCATCACGTTTAAATTTCTTAGTGAAATTGGTAGTGTATTCTTTATTAACTCCATCATTTGATTGATCACTATTTCTAAAATTTGTTCCTGTGAATACACGATTGACATCGTAGTTATTATAAGTAACGTATTCCGGGTTGTTACTGTTATTGTTTCTTAAATTAATTGCATTAGACCAGGTAGTAGTGTCGTCTAAATAGATGTCAAATCCAACATTAGAATTAAAACCCTTTCTCAATCTTTCATTATTTCTAAATTCATCGATATAATTTCTAACAGTACCATTAGAATTCAAATATTGGGTATTAAATGTTGCGTTACCTGGATTTTCTCTATAATTATATCCTGTAGTTGTATAAACATTATAGAACTTTGATTTATAGTTTATGTTACCAGATAAACCATAATTTAAAGGGTTTCCAGTTGAAGCAATGATAGCTCCGTTCAACCCTTTGTTTTTACCTTTTTTCAAAATAATATTCAATAAACCTCCGCCACCTTCAGAATCATATCTTGCAGATGGATTGGTTACCACCTCCACTTTATCAATTGCATCTGCAGGAATTTGGCGTAATGCTTCAGCGATATTGATTGCATTAGAAGGTTTTCCATCAATTAATATTCTAACATTTGCGTTTCCTCTTAAACTCACAGCGCCATCAGAATCTACCGCAACTGAAGGGATGTTGTCTAATACATCACTTACTGTTCCTCCTTTTACCATTAAATCGGAACCCACGTTGTAAACTTTTTTATCTAATTTTATTTCAACAGTAGTTTTTTCTGATCGGATTACAACTTCATTTAACTGATTGGCATCTTCATCTAGAAAAATTGCTCCTAAATTGGTACTTTCTTTATAAGTTTGTTGGTTTAATTCAATGGCTTTAAAAGAAATAAATTCAATTTTCACATTGTAACTTCCCGTATTTACTTCTATATTAAATTGCCCTTTTCCATCCGTAATTCCTCCAAAAACTACTTTTGGGTTTTTAGTATTTGTAAAAGTTAAAGTTGCATATTCAAGAGGTTGTTTACTAACTTTCTCATTTACAGTACCAGTAATGTTTATTTTTTTTAAATCGGGTCTTGTTTGTCCAAAATTTAAAATTGAAAAGAATAGAAATAATAGTGTAAATGAATTTTTAAGGGTTTTCATGTTTTTTTCTAAATTAGACTGCAAAAGTAAAACTTGGTTTAGGGGTGAATTGCCAAAGAAATGTTAAATAAATATTATATAATTCCGATAGCTTTTTCAATAGGTCTGGCCACAATCGCTTTATTTCCATTAATCACAATAGGTCGTTCAATTAATATTGGATTTTTCGCCATTATTTCAATTATTTCATTGGGAGAAAGAACTTTGTTTTTGAATTCTTCAATCCATATTTTTTCCTTCTTTCGAACTAGATCAATAGGATCAAGTTCTAATTTCGAAATTATTTCTGAGAGTTCAGTACTAGTTGGGGGATTCTCAAGGTATTTAATAACTTCAAATTTCTTACCTGAATTTTCAATTAACATTAGGCATTGCCTTGATTTTGAACACCTTGAATTATGATATATTTGAATCATTATATAGTTAATTATTTTTTTTACAAAGAAATTGATTTTCCTTAAAATAATGGTTAAATTGGCTAAAAATTTTAAATTATTTACAATGTTTATCGAACAAGCCTATAAGGGAAATAATAAATGGTGGAGAGTTTTGCTGACTTCACTATTAACCTCAGGAATATTTATCGCAAGTATTATTGCGTATTTCTTTATGTCTAAAGAGGAAATACAAGCTTCGTATCAATTAATGAAAGACATTCCAAATAATTTAAGCCTAATAATTAACCTCATTCCCTTTGTTTTTCTAATAGGCTTACTGTTTTTATTAGTGTATGTTTTAAATAATAGAAGTATTTTATCCTTAACAACCTCGAGGGTAAAAGTGGATTTTAAGCGCATCTTTTTTTCTTTTGGATTAATAGTATTTATCTCTATTGTTGGTTTTTTTGTTTCGTATTATTATGACAATTCAAACATTGTTTGGAATTTTAACCCTTTAAATTTCTCTATTTTACTAATTATTAGTTTGATTTTATTTCCCTTTCAAATAGGTTTAGAAGAATATTTATTTCGTGGATATTTTATGCAACAAATTGGAATCGTTGCTAAAAATAGATGGTTTCCATTACTCGTTACTTCAATAGTTTTTGGGCTATTGCATACTGCCAATCCAGAAGTCACTGAATTTGGTTTTGGTGTGATGGTTTTTTATATTGGAACCGGACTTTTATTGGGAATAATGACTTTAATGGATGAAGGAATTGAACTGGCTTTAGGGTTTCATTTAGGAAATAATTTAATAGCTTCAACTCTAATTACTTCAGAATTTTCTGCATTACAAACAGATGCATTATTTAAATATTCTGGAGTTGAAAATACCTCGAACACTTTGATTGAGATGATTATTTCAATTGCAATTACGTATCCAATAATACTATTTATTCTTGCTAAAAAATACAATTGGTCTAATTGGATGGAGAAATTAACGGGCAGGGTGAATCCGCCAGATTCAATAACCAATGAATAATGTTGATTATAATCTAGTTCACCCCAACTTTAAATGGAATGGAACTTCACTTGATAAAAACGGCTTACTTCAACTTGCCTATGATTTTATTAAGGAAGGGGAAGAATTTGAAAGAATTACAGGTGAATTTATTCTCGAATGGTTTAATAACAATTCGTTTATTACCGTTACTACCTCTGGGACGACAGGTGCTCCGAAGAAAATCCAGATCGATAAACAAGCAATGGTTTTTTCAGCATTGGCTACAGCCAAACACTTTGATTTAATACCTGGAAATCGAGTTTTGAATTGTTTATCTACCAAATATATCGCTGGCAAAATGATGCTTATTCGAAGTATTGTTTTAGGTTTTGAAATGGATTTTGTAGCGCCATCTTCCTTTCCTTTAAAGGGAAATCCCAATGTTTATGATTTTGTTGCCATGGTTCCGCTTCAAGTAGAAAACTCCTTAATTGAATTGAAAAATGTCAAAAAATTAATTATTGGAGGTGCAAAAATTAATGAGAATCTTAAAAGTCAACTTTTAGTTTTGCCGACATTGGTTTATGAAACCTACGGAATGACAGAAACAATAACCCACGTTGCAGCAAAAAAAATAATTGATAATTATTTTTCGGTTTTACCAAATGTTACCATTTCAACCGACTCTAGAAATTGTTTAGTAATCGATGTGCCTGGAATTTCCAATTCTACAATAGTTACTAATGACGTAGTCAATATTATTAGTAATTCAGAATTTGAATTGCTTGGGAGATATGATAATGTTATTAATAGTGCAGGAGTGAAGCTATTTCCAGAGCAAATTGAAATGAAATTGGCTCATAAAATTTCAACTCGTTTTTTTGTAATCGGAATTCCCGATGAAAAATATGGAGAACTATTAGCTCTAGTAATTGAGGGTAATCCCATTACGATTGGCGATAGTTTTTTTAATGATTTATTACCTTATGAAAAACCAAAAGCAATTTATTTTGTAGCTAATTTTATAGAAACCGAAAGTGGAAAAGTAAAAAGGTCAGCAACTTTAAATTTGATTTAATTCACATAAAAATCATTTTTTTGAATTTCAATATCTTTTAGTGATTCAACTACTATTCTAGATTTTACCCATTTACTGGTTGCGTTAATTCTGATTTTCTCTCCTTTGAATTTAATATCCACTGGCATTTCAAAATTAGGTTCTGTTGCTTTCCAACGATAACACAATTTAAAGTTATCAATTTTCAATTCTAATTTAGGAATTGATGTGTAACGTAAATATTGATTGAAAACCGAGGTTAAATCCAATCCTGTTTTTTCATTAAAAAAAGCTAATACAGTTTCTGTATCTATAATTTTATGTTTGAAAGTATTGGAATATTCTAAAATCAACTTCCACCACTTTTCATCATCATTTAAAATGTTTCTTATCGTGTTTAGCATTAATGCACCTTTATAGTACATATCGCCGGAACCTTCTTTAAATACGCCATATTTTGCGATTATAGGCTCGTCGTTTCTGATGTTTTTCTTCAAGCCATTGATGTAAAGTTGTGCTTTTTCTATTCCGTATAAACATTCTAAAAACACAGATTCTGAATAACAAGTGAAGCCTTCGTGAATCCACATATCTGCAATGTCCATGGAGGTAATGCTATTTCCAAACCATTCATGACCGCTTTCATGAATTATAATAAAATCGAATAACATTCCAACGCCAGTTCCAGATAAGTCACTTCCTAAATAACCATTTCCGTATTTATTCCCATAAGCTACCGCACTTTGGTGTTCCATTCCTAAATAAGGGGTGTCAACTAATTTATAGCCATCCTCTTTAAAAGGGTATTCGCCAAATTTACTTTGGAAGCAATCCAACATTGGTTTTACTTGCTCAAATTGTTTTTTTGCACGCGCTTCATTTTCACGTAAGACATAAAAATCTAAATCCAAGCCTTTATAGTTTTCACCAAAATGAATGTAATCAGCTATATTCAAGGTGATATCATAATTGTTAATTGGATTTTTCACTTCCCAATTCCAACGAGTATAACCGTTTTTTAAATCTTCACTTCCTTTAAATCTTCCATTGGAAACATTCATTAATCCGTTAGGAACGGCAATATTAATTGTTGCTCCTAAATCAGGTTCATCAGATTGTGTGTCTTTGCATGGATACCATAAACTAGAGCCTGTTCCTTGAACTGCAACTCCCACCCAATCTTTACCGTTACTGTCTTTATTGTATACAAATCCGCCATCCCAAGGCGCTCTCTGAGCAATAATTGGACTTCCAGAATAGTAAAAACGAAGTTTATTTTGAGAATCTGCAAGAAGCTCTTTTCCTAAATTAATGAATACTGCATCAAATTCTCTTTTGTATTTTAACTTTTTGCCATTAAAGATGATACTGTCAATTTGCATATTGTCAAATAAATCCAATTGAATCTTCTTAGTATTGGTGACCACCTTAAAAGTGATTTCATTATATCCGACAATAAATTTTTCTGAAGGAGTGACTTTTACATTCAAATCGTAACGCAATACATCAATGCAAGTTCGTTCAATTCGTAGGCTTCCTTTTAAAGAATCTTTTCTAGTTGTTGGTTCCTGAGCGGAAATTAAATTGAAAAATAATAGTAGGGATAATAATACAATTTTCATAAACAATAATTTTACTGATAGGGAATAGCTTCCATAATAATTAAATCTGGTATTGAATCTCTATCCACATCTCTATAAAAAGAATAAACCAGTTGGGTATCTGTTAATGATATTACTTTGAAATTTGTTATGAATACGGAGCCAAAGTAAAAAGAAATAGTGTCGTTTTTTATTCTCCAATCCAAATTCAAACTATTCGTAGAACAATTATTATTTACAAATACAAGTTCATTATACTGTCTTATTTGTCCTTGTTGATTTGCAAAAGTAAATTCATCTTTCATACAATTTGGTTGATGCATATAATCAAATGTATTTCCGTTGAAAGTTATTTTGCTAAACTCCCATCTTTTTAATAACAAATTAACTTGAAAAGTAGGGGTTAGTATCGGTTCATCAATTATAATATCATCTGATGAACAGGATAAAACTACCAATGTTAATAAAAAATAAATAATTTTTTTCATCTTTCTAAACTTGTAATACGCCCATATTAAATTTCTTTTCAATAGGTGAGTGGTTGGCTGCTTCAATTCCCATTGAAATCCATGTTCTAGTGTCTAATGGATCTACTATAGCATCTGTCCAAAGACGAGAAGCCGCATAATAAGGAGAAACTTGTTCGTCGTAACGAGCTTTAATTTTATCAAAAACCTCTTTTTCTTTTACTTCATCAACGGTTTCGCCTTTTGCTTTAAGCGATGAAGTTTCAATTTGTGCCAGTACTTTTGCTGCCTGTGTTCCGCCCATAACGGCTAATTCAGCACTTGGCCATGCAAATATTAATCTTGGATCATAAGCTTTTCCACACATGGCATAATTTCCTGCACCATAAGAATTTCCTACAATAACAGTAAATTTAGGAACTACAGAATTAGCTACTGCATTAACCATTTTTGCTCCATCTTTAATTATTCCTCCGTGTTCTGATTTTGAACCCACCATAAATCCAGTAACATCTTGAATAAAAACTAATGGGATTTTTTTCTGGTTGCAATTGGCAATAAAGCGGGTGGCTTTATCAGCAGAATCAGAATAAATTACTCCGCCAAATTGCATTTCGCCCGTTTTAGATTTTAAAACGGTTCTTTGATTGGCCAAAATTCCAACTGCCCAGCCATCAATTCTGGCATATCCTGTTATTATTGTTTGTCCGTAGCCATCTTTGTAAGTATCGAATTCTGAATTATCAACCAATCGCTTGATAATTTCCATCATGTCGTATTGTTCGTTTCTAGCTTTTGGTAAAATCCCGTAGATTTCTTTTTCATCAAATGCTGGTTTTTGAGATTTTTCTCTATTGAAACCTGCTTTATCAAAATCACCAATTTTAGAAACTATATTTTTTATTCGGTCCAAAGCGTCCTTATCGTCCTTTGCTTTATAATCGGTTACTCCCGATATTTCACAATGAGTTGTGGCTCCTCCTAAAGTTTCATTATCAATACTTTCACCAATAGCGGCTTTCACCAAATAGCTTCCTGCTAGGAAGATACTTCCTGTTTTGTCAACAATCATTGCTTCGTCACTCATAATTGGTAGGTAAGCCCCGCCAGCAACACAACTTCCCATAACGGCTGCTATTTGAGTAATTCCCATACTACTCATTTGGGCATTATTTCTGAATATTCGACCAAAATGTTCTTTATCAGGGAAAATCTCATCTTGAAGCGGTAAGTAAACCCCTGCTGAATCTACCAAATAAATTATTGGCAAACGATTTTCCATGGCAATTTCTTGAGCTCTTAAATTCTTTTTACCCGTAATTGGAAACCAGGCGCCTGCTTTAACCGTTGCATCGTTTGCAACTACAACACATTGCTTGCCTTTTATATATCCAATTTTTACAACTACTCCTCCAGAGGGACAACCACCGTGTTCTTCATACATTCCGTAACCAACAAAACCTCCAATTTCAATATTTTTTGAATTGGCGTCAAGCAAATAATCGATACGTTCGCGGGCAGTCATTTTACCTTCGCCATGCAATTTTTCTATACGCTTTTCACCACCACCTAATTTTATTTTAGCAAATTTTTGCTTTAAATCGGTGATCAATAATTTGTTATGATCTTCATTTTTATTGAAATTAATATCCATATAATTGTAATAATCCTTTTGTAAATTAATATGCTAAATTACTAAAATGAAGGAAATAAATTGACATTATAGTTTTACAATTTAATAATTAATCCCAAATGTTATTAATTTATCAAAAAAGTATATTTTTGCTGCCTGTCAACTAAAGTGCTATTTAATTTATTAATGGTAAATTTTAGTATTAATTTCTATTTGTTAACGTTTAGCTAACATTGAATAGATATATTTGTAATTTAAAAATAAAATAAATCTTAATTTATGAATGCTAATAGTATTTTTCAGTTTTTAATTCCTAAAGACAAAAAGTTTTTTCCATTGTTTGAAGAAGCTTCTAAAAATTTGATTTTAATTGCAACAGAACTTCATGAAGCGGTTAACGCACCTTTAAAGGAACGGGAGAATATCTTTCAAAAAATGACTGATTTGGAAAGTAAAATTGAAGATATTACACGTCAAACCAACTTGGAATTAAGTAGAAATTTCATCACTCCATTTGATAGAGAAGATATTTATTTGCTTATTACTGCAATAGACACCGTTGCTGGAAATTTAAATGGTGCTGCAAGCAGAATGAAATTATACCAAGTTGATAAAATCACTAAATCGATTAGAAAACTAACTGAAATAAATCTTGAAGCCTGTCAAAATATTGATATTGCAGTAAAAGAATTAAGAAATTTCAAGAAAGTTAAAAATATAACTGATGCTTGTGCTAGAATCAATAAGTTAGAAAATAAATCCGATAATGTTTATGATAAAGCGGTTTCTGAATTATTTGAAAATGAGACAGATGCTAAAAATATCATCAAATATAAAGAGGTATTATCAGTTTTAGAATCTGCTACTGACAAATGTAAAAATGCAGCGAGTGTATTAGAATCTATCGCGGTTAAACATTCATAAACTCCTCAGAAATTTCTGAATATTCATTATGGAATTCAATATACTTATCCTTATTATCGTATTAGCCTTACTATTTGATTATATCAATGGTTTTCACGATGCGGCCAATTCAATTGCTACAATTGTTGCAACTAAGGTGCTTACTCCTTTTCAAGCGGTGGTTTGGGCTGCCTTTTTCAATTTTGTTGCCTATTGGGTTTTTGGTTTTGGTGTAGCTGATACTGTAGCAAAAACTGCACACACCAGCAGCATCAATTTAACGGTTATTCTCGCAGGGATTATTGCAGCTATTATTTGGAACTTAATCACTTGGTGGAAAGGAATTCCATCTTCTTCCTCTCACACTTTAATCGGTGGTTTTGCTGGAGCAGCTATAGCCCATGGATTTAGAGACGTTACAGATCCTGAACATGCTGGTTTTAAAATTGTTAATTGGTTTAAAGCGGCTAAAGAAGGAGAATTATTACCTTCAGGTGTAATGATTGTTGTACTGTTTATACTTTTCGCTCCTTTACTAGGAATGATTATTTCCTATTTTATTTCGCTTTGGATGATCTATTCGTCTAAAAAGAATATTATGCCTAAACTATTGACAATTGCTTTGATGGTATTTGCCGTTTGGTTTTTAAATTCTGTTTTGAAATACGATATCGATCCTAAAGACGCTCGTTTTGAAAGTAAATTCTTTTCTATTATTGCTTACCCTGCAAATATTAAATGGCTTTTGGTTGGCTTTGTATTTTTCAGTTTGGCAATCTTTAATTTAGTGTTCAGTAGTTTTTCTTTCTCAAGATCAGAAGCAATCTTAAAAAAAATGCAGTTGGTTTCTTCAGCCGCATTTAGCTTAGGACATGGGGGGAACGATTCTCAAAAAGTTATGGGTATTATAGCTGCTGCTGTAGCTGTTTATATTAAAACAAATCCAAATGCTAATCTATCAGACGGTTGGTTGGATCTAAATGTAGTTTTACCATCTGAGAGTAATGGAGTTAAAATTGACGGTTCTATACCTTCCTGGATTCCATTAACCTGTTACTCCATTATTGCTCTAGGAACATTAAGTGGGGGATGGAAAATTGTAAAAACAATGGGTTCAAAAATCACTAAAGTAACCGCTTTTGAGGGTGTAGTTGCTGAATCTGCTGGAGCTTTGACATTATTTATGACAGAACATTTTAAAATTCCTGTTTCAACAACACATACTATTACCGGATCGATTATTGGAGTAGGAATCACTAAAAGAGTTTCTGCTGTTCGATGGGGAGTAACCATCAACTTAATTTGGGCTTGGGTTTTGACTATTCCAATTTCAGCTATTTTAGCCGCTCTCACCTATATGCTATTGTCTTTATTTATATAACAAAAAAAACATCTTAAGAAATTAAGATGTTTTTTTTGCTATTTACTATAATTTATTTTCCTGAATCTCGAACTAATCTTTTTAATATAGCCCATTGTTTTAGAGCTTCACGTGCTTCAACTGCAGGATATCCTAACATAGTTTTCCCAGCTTCAATGTCGCCCGTAACTCCTGAACCAGCACCTACAATTGCACCACTTCCAATGGTAGTATGGTCTTTTATGGATGCGCTTCCGCCAATGACCACTCCATCTCCTAAAGTTACGGATCCCGCTAAACCAGAATTTCCAGCCATGATACAAAAACGTCCTAAAACACTATTATGACCAATTTGAACTAAGTTATCTATCTTACATCCATCGCCTAAAATTGTAGAGCTAAATTTACCACGATCTACACAAGAGTTCGCTCCAATTTCAACCCAATTTCCTATAATTACATTTCCTATTTGTGGGATTTTTACCAATCCTCTTTCTGGACAAGGTCGGAAACCAAAACCATCAGCGCCTATTGTAGCATTTGGATGAATGATACAATCAGTTCCTAAATGACAACGTTCTCTAATAACTGCTCCAGACCAAATAACCGTATTTTTGCCTATCGTGCATTCGTCTAAAATGGTAACATTAGGATATAAAGTTACATTTTCTCCAAGAACCACCTTCGGACCTACATAACATCCCGCGCCAATACGTGTTCCTTTTCCAATAGTTGCAGAGGCATCAATTGTTGCAGTAGGGTGAATTTCAGTATTGAAAATTGGAGTAGGAGGGGCAAACATTTCTAGTACTTGTGACATCGCTAAATCGGCATTTTTTACTTTTATAAATGCACGATTAGGTCCAGGTTCTACAGAAATATCTTGGTTTACTACGGCAACACAAGCTTTCGAAGTTTCCCATAATTTCTCGTATTTTCTATTTCCAATAAATGAAATTTCAGAAGCCGTAGCGCGTTCCAATTGCTCAGGTGCAGTGATCACTTGATTTGTATTTCCGATAATTTCTCCCTGAAGGATTTCGTTGATTTGTTCTAAAGAATAGGTCATTGGTGTAAATTTAATATTATAAAATAAGGCAATTAACCTCACATTTGCAACTTTGAAGATAAATTGGTTATAAATTCAAAGATTAAAACATTCAACTAACAACCTATAACTTATAACCTACAACCAACAACTCCTCATTTACTTCTCCTCTTTCTGTCCCATCATCATTAAGAAAGATTTCAAAAACTCGTCGATATCACCATTTAAAACGCCATCAACATCACTACTTTCATAACCGGTACGCACGTCTTTAACTAATTTGTAGGGTTGCATCACGTAATTTCGTATTTGAGAACCCCATTCAATTTTCATTTTTCCTGCTTCGATATCGGCTCTTTGTGCTTGTTTCTTTTTTAATTCAATTTCGTACAATTGAGAACGTAACATTTGCATCGCACGCTGGCGATTGTCTTGTTGCGACCTGGTTTCTGAACATTGAATTTGAATACCCGTTGGCTTGTGAACCAATTGAACTTTGGTCTCCACCTTATTCACATTTTGTCCGCCGGCACCACTAGATCTAGAAGTGGTAATTTCTATATCGGCAGGGTTTATGTCAATTTCTATACTATCATCAACTAATGGATAAACATAAACCGAAACGAATGAGGTATGTCGCTTAGCATTACTATCAAAAGGAGAAATTCTCACTAACCGATGAACTCCATTTTCACCTTTTAAATACCCGAAAGAATAATCTCCTTCAAATTCTAAAGTAACCGTTTTTATCCCAGCAACATCGCCTTCTTGGTAGTTTAATTCCTTGATTTTATATCCTGATTTTTCGCCCCACATCATGTACATTCGCATCAACATCGACGCCCAATCACAACTTTCTGTTCCACCTGCTCCAGCCGTGATTTGTAGTACTGCACTTAACGTGTCTCCTTCATCAGAAAGCATGTTTTTAAACTCAATTGACTCAATATGAGAATTCGTCAAATGGTATTGTTCGTCTAATTCTTCTGTAGTTAATTCCCCTTCTTTGTAGAATTCGTAAGCCAATTGCAATTCTTCGGCCATATCATTGGCTTTATTGTAATCGTCTACCCATTTTTTCTTGGATCGAAGGTTTTTTACAAACAGTTCCGCTTCTTTTGGATGGTTCCAAAATTCAGGAGCTAACGTCTTTTCTTCCTCGTTGGTAATCTCAATTAATTTGGCATCAACGTCAAAGATACCTCCTCAACGCACCAAGGCGCTCCACAATACCTTTAATTTGTTCGGTAGTTGTCATAAATTATACTAATTTTGTGTAGCAAAAATAGGAAATTTTAATCAAGAGGCAAGTACACACTCTTGTATTTAATAGCAACGATATGGATATTAACTTAGTTAGCGATACCGTAACCAAGCCTTCACAGGAAATGTTACGTTTTATGTTTCAAGCAGAAGTAGGCGATGATGTTTACAAACAAGACCTTACCGCTATAGAATTAGAAAATAAAGTAGCTCAATTTTTCGGTTTTGAGGCCGGTTTGTTTTTTCCTTCAGGTACAATGGCCAACCAAACTGCGATTAAATTGCATACCCAACCTGGAGAACAATTAATAGCTGATAAATGGGCTCATGTTTATAATTATGAAGGGGGTGGAGTTTCTTTTAATAGCGGGGTTTCCTGTTGTTTATTAGATGGAAATCGAGGAATGATTACTGCAGAACAAGTTTCAGGAGCAATTAACAATCCCGAGTTTTATCACAGTCCGTTAACCAGTTTGGTTTGCGTTGAAAACACCACTAATAAAGGAGGAGGAGCTTGTTATAATTTTAACGAATTCAAAAAAATACGCCAAGTTTGTGATAACAATAATTTGAAATTTCATTTGGATGGTGCTCGTATTTGGAATGCTTTGGTTGCCACCAATGACAATCCGTCCGACTATGGAAAGCTATTTCACACGATGTCTGTTTGCTTTTCAAAAGGAATGGGAGCGCCTGTGGGTTCAGTACTATTATCAGATAAAGTTTCCATTAACAAAGCACTTAGAATTAGAAAGATACTTGGTGGCGGAATGCGACAAATAGGTTATTTGGCTGCCGCTGGTTTATTTGCCTTAGAGCACAATATTGATAGATTAGCAGAAGACCACAGACGGGCAAAGGAATTGGGAATTTTACTTAATAATTTACCTTGGATTACCACTGTAGAACCTGTAGAAACGAATATTTTGATTTTTTCGGTTCAGTCTTCTGTTGACGAAAATCAACTAATGGAAAAATTGAAGCAAAAAGGAATTGCAATAAGTTCTATGGGACATAGTAAACTAAGGATTGTTACCCATTTGGATTACCGGGAAGAAATGCACAGTTATGTTTTGGAGACTTTAGAAAAGTTGGAAGTATAAGTCTAAAATATGAAACCTATTTCAATGAATTTCTTTTTTTTCGTTTCATTTTATTTACCCATAAATAAATAGAAAAAACTACAGTAAATATAAATATTATTAGTATAATAAAATAATGTTCATTTACTAATTCTTTGAAAAATGATCCTATTAACAAGTAAGCGGTTGCAATCGATAATTTTAAGATAATTAATTCTGCATTTGTCCAGGTTGTTTTAATATTAAAAAAATTCATTTTACACACAATTATTTGAATGTTAATAACTTATATAATTTATTTATCTAATTTAATTAAACTTTTTCTAGTTTTCTAATTATAAATATACAAATATTTTTATTAATTGTATTTTTTTTATCAATTAGTAGTTTCAT
>CALPNL020000030.1 GCA_943324925.2 Chitinophaga pinensis
GCTTTAGCAAACTTCGCTTTAAACTCTTCAAAAGTTCCAAAAGTACTTTCGATTGCAGCTAATAAATCGCCTGTTGGAAGTCCACCGCCATTGGGAGACATCACCGCCCAAAACAAATTATGATTGTAAAAACCACCGCCATTATTTCGAACAGCACCGTTTTTCATATCAAGATTGATCAAAATATTTTCAATCGTTTTCCCCTCCATATCTGTCCCGGCAATTGCCGCGTTCAAATTTGTGGTGTAAGCATTATGATGTTTCGTGTGGTGAATTTCCATCGTACGAGCATCAATATGAGGTTCCAAAGCGTCATACGCGTAAGGTAATTGTGGTAATTCAAATGCCATAATAGTATAGTTTTATGTTAAAAATATTAATTTCAAAAATAAACAATTAACTTTGGAAATGAAAATTCTAATTTGTTATTTTCTATCAAATTAATTTATAGTGCAATTGCCATTGTTAAGAATGGAGTAATTTGAAGCTTATTCCTGCTTTCATTCCTATCCACGCTAAAAAGCGTGGGATTTTCCCTTCAATCAGGGCTAGGCATTTGGAAAATAACGGAAATTTTTATTAATACAGAAATCTAAATTCTATATGCAAAGACCATCATTTTCAATATACGACGCATCGGCAGGTTCCGGTAAAACTTATGCGCTGGTGAAAGAATATCTGAAAATTATTTTGGTTGCCAAGAAAAATGACGCTTATAGAAACATCCTAGCCATAACATTTACTAATAAGGCGGTTCACGAAATGAAAAGCCGAATTGTAGGTAATTTGTTAGAATTTACAAAAGACAATCCCAACAAAAAATCGGTTGATTTAATGCAGGTTTTGGCAGGCGAAACAAAACTCTCGATTTCTGAAATCCAAATTAAATCCAAACAAATCATAAAGCATATTATTCATAATTATGCCGCTTTTGATATTTCAACTATTGATAAATTCACTCACAAAGTGATTCGTGCTTTTGCCCACGATTTAAATTTACCGATGACTTTTGAAGTGACTTTGGATACCGAAAATCTATTAACAGAAGCCGTTGATGCCATAATCGCTCAAGCTGGTGAAGACGATGTGTTGACTAATTTACTCATCGATTTCACCATGCAAAAAACCGACGAAGATAAAAGTTGGGATATTTCTCGGGAAATTTTAGACACAGGACGCTTACTTTTAAATGAAAATAATAGAGAAGAGATTACTCACTTCCAAGATAAATCAATCACTGAATTTATCGAAATTAAAAATAAAGTTACCCAAGTTTGTAAAGTAATTGAGAAGGAAAATTCGGAGTTGGCTAAAAGTTTGTTAGTGCTAATTGATGAAAAAGGAATTGATATAAAATCATTTTCTGCAGGACATTTTCCCAATCATTTGAATGCTATCGCTTCTGAAAAATTCAATCCAAACAATAAAACGTATCATGAATTTGAAGATATAAAAATCAATAAAGCGGCAAAAGACAAATTAGAAATTGAGGCAATAATTCCTGAACTTTTAGGCGTTTTAGATGCGATTTATACCAAATTTGAAAAAAGAGAATTTTACAATGCCTTCCTAAAAAATATCACGCCTCTTTCATTATTAAATACGGTAAGTAATGAATTAGCAAAAATTCAGAAGGAGCAAAATGTACTTTCTATTGCAGAGTTTAATGCTATTATTTATAATGAAATTCAAAACCAACCCGCGCCTTTTATATATGAAAGACTGGGGGAACGCTATAGACACTTTTTTATTGACGAATTTCAGGATACTTCGGAAATGCAATGGCAGAATTTAATCCCGTTAATTGATAATGCCACATCAAGTGAAATTGAAGGAGAAAAAGGGACATTGATGATTGTGGGCGATCCAAAACAATCCATTTACAGATGGCGAGGGGGAAAAGCCGAACAATTTATAGAATTGAGTAAAGGGAATAATCCCTTTAACAATCCGGAGTTGGAATTATTTAAATTAGGCACCAATTATAGAAGCTATTCTCAAGTAATCGATTTTAATAATAAGTTGTTTTACTATTTATCGACTGAATTTACCAATATAGATTACAAAGATTTATATGAAAATCATAGTCGCCAAGAAGAAAATAGTAAAAAAGGAGGTTATGTAAACATTTCTTTTATACCAAAATTGGAAAATTCTTCTGAAGAAGAAGACGCGTTAGATAAAATAGAACAATATTTGCAAGTCACATTAAAAACAATTGAAAAAGTAAAAACGGAAGGTTTCGAATACCAAGAAATTGTAATTCTAACAAGAAAAAGAGCGCAAGGAACTGCAGTTGCAAATTATCTAATTGAAAATGATATTCCTATAATTTCCTCTGAAACGTTAATGATTCAAAATTCTTCTGAGGTTCAACTGATAATCAATGTTTTGAAATATTTAAATAATAGTTCAGACATTGAAGCCAAAGCTAGTTTCTTACTTTATATTGCAAATAAGGTTCAGAGTGGTTTAACTGTTCATGATTTTATTGCCAAAGGGAAAGAAAAATCAAGCGAAAAAGAATTTGAATCATGGTTAACCCAATTTGATATTTCTCTTTCCTTTCAAGACATTAGAAAAAAGTCGTTGTATGAAGCGGTAGAGATTATAGTAAGTAAATTCCTTTCAAAAACCCATTCATACATTCAATATTTCATGGATATTGTTTTGGAACGGGATGTTAGAAACCAAGCTGGAATTGCCGATTTTTTAACTTACTGGGGTAAAAATAAAGAGAAATTTAGCATTCCATCTCCAGAGGGTAAAAACGCGATTAGGATAATGACCATTCATAAGTCAAAAGGACTGGAATTTCCTGTGGTTATTATGCCATTTGCAGATGAAGATTATTCTCGTAAGCCAAAAGATAAATTGTGGCTTGATGGCGAACAAGAAACATTTGGATTGCCCAAGGTGTTGATAGACAATAGTAGTTCGGTTGAGAATTTTGGAGAAGATGCGGCAACGGTATTTCGTGAAAAAAAACAAGAAGAATTATTGGATAATATCAATGTTTTGTACGTTGCATTAACTCGTGCTGAAGAACAATTATACATAATCTCTCAATATTTAGAACCCAATAAAGAAGGGCAATATCCTTATAATACGGCTTCGTTTTTTATTGAATATTTAATTGCTATTCAAAGATACAACCCAAGTATTTTAGAATATGAATTTGGAAATAAAAAAAAATATTCAGAAGTAATATCTGTAATAGACGAAACCAATACCATTCCAATTGTAAGTCAGGTAGTAGATCCTAAAAATATCAAAATAGCCCAAAGAGAAGCTTTAATGTGGGGGACACACCAGCAAGAAGCAATAGAATACGGAAACATTATTCATGAGATATTATCATTTGTAAAAACCGCCGCCGATATAGATTTAGCAATCTTAAAAGCTATAGAAAACGGTTTAATTACTAGTAATCAAAAAGAGGTAGTGCTAAAAAGTATTCAAGAAATTGTTCATAATAAAGAACTAGAAATTTATTTTTCTTCTGGAAATGAAATTTTAAACGAACAAGCAATTGTCCAAAAAGAAGGAAAAACAATTAAGCCAGACCGAATGGTTTTGACAAAAAATAAGGAAGTCTATCTTTTGGATTATAAAACAGGAACCCACAATCAAAAGTACCAGCTGCAATTGGAAAATTATCAAAATGCAATTGAAAAAATGGGCCTAAAAGTCACTAAAAAAGCGTTAGTATATATTGGAAAAGAAACTAACGTAGTAAATTTGTAAAATTAAAAACTAAACTATAAAAATGTACGGTAAAATTCAACAATTTCTTCAGTCGGAATTAGCTACAATCGAAGAAAACGGAATCTTTAAAAAAGAGAGAATTATAACATCCACTCAAGGAGCAGAAATTACAGTTAACGGAGAAACGGTATTGAACTTTTGCGCTAATAATTATTTGGGACTTTCTTCTCATCCAGAGGTTGTTCAAGCCGCTAAAGACACATTAGATTCTCACGGTTTTGGAATGTCCTCAGTCCGATTTATCTGTGGAACTCAAGACATTCACAAAACATTAGAAAGAAAAATTGCAGAATTTTACGGCACTGAAGACACCATTTTGTATGCTGCTGCATTTGATGCCAATGGCGGTGTTTTCGAACCATTATTAGGGGAACAAGATTGTATAATTTCCGATAGTTTGAACCATGCCTCAATTATTGATGGCGTTCGATTGTGTAAAGCGGCTCGATATCGCTATGAAAATAGCAATATGGAAGATTTAGAAGAGCAATTAATAAAAGCAACCGAGGCGGGAACTCGATTTAAATTGATAGTAACCGATGGAGTTTTCTCGATGGATGGCGTTGTGGCTCCGTTAGATAAAATTTGTGATTTGGCCGATAAATACGATGCTATGGTAATGGTAGACGAGTGTCATGCCGCTGGATTTATTGGTGCAACAGGCAAAGGGACACTGGAAGCAAAAGGAGTGATGGGTCGTGTTGATATCATTACAGGAACATTAGGAAAGGCTTTAGGAGGGGCAATGGGAGGTTATACCACAGCTAAAAAAGAAATAATTGAAATATTAAGACAGCGTTCTCGTCCATATTTATTTTCAAATTCGTTAGCGCCCGCTATTGTTGGTGCTTCAATTAAGGTATTTGAATTATTAGAAAAGGACACCACTTTGAGAGATACTTTAGAAGAAAACACAAATTACTTTAAATCAGGAATGAAAAAAGCTGGATTTGACATTATCGACGGAGATTCTGCTATAGTGCCAGTAATGCTTTATGATGCAAAATTAGCTCAGGTCATGGCAAACGAACTGCTTAAAAAAGGGATTTATGTTATTGGCTTCTTTTTTCCAGTAGTTCCAAAGGAGAAAGCTCGAATTAGGGTACAACTGTCAGCAGCTCATACAAAAGCTCATTTAGACAAGGCAATAAACGCTTTTATTGAGGTTGGAAAACAGTTAAACATCATTTAAATAGGCAAACAATCCTCTTTTAATCAGATTTTTAACAAATCCCTTTGTATTTAAATTAATACTTATTACTTTTGCGGGATATTTACTAAAAAATTTAAACAAAACAAATATGAAACATTTAAACAAATTAATTACTGCTGTTGTGTTATTGGTTGGGTTATTATCCCAAGCGCAAGACGCAAACAATCCTTGGTCTTTATCTTTTGGGGCTAACGCAGTTGACACTAGAGTGAGTGCAGCAAAAAGCATACAAGGGCAATTTTCTAACTATTTCAATAGAAATGAAAACTGGAATGCTGTTCCTTCATTGTCTTACCTTAATGTATCTAAATATGTTGGTGACAATATCTCTTTTGGAGTTACAGGATCCATAAATAAAATGACAAAATTTGTAAATAAAAAAGATGCTAACGGAAACTTTAATGTAATTAACCCAGGAGATTTTAACTATTATGGTGTTGATTTAAACATTAAATACAGCTTCATGAATATTTTAGGGTTAAAACATTTTGACCCAAGTGCTAACATTGGTGGAGGTTATACTTTCTTAGAAAAAGTAAGTGCTGGAACTATGAATGCTGGAATAGGATTAACTTATTGGATGAGTGATTTTGTTGGTATTTCTGTTCAATCTAATTACAAATATTCATTTGATGATCAAAGAATTCCAGGTGTAGATGTGCCAACACACATGCAACATTTCGCAGGGATCACTTTCAAATTTGGAGGAACAGATACAGACAAAGATGGTGTTTATGATAATCAGGATGCCTGTCCAGAAGTTGCTGGTTTAAAGCAATTCAAAGGATGTCCTGATACTGATGGGGATGGAATTGTTGACGCAAGTGATGCTTGTCCAGATGCTGCAGGTTCAGTAGCTATGAACGGTTGTCCTGATACAGATGGTGATGGAGTTGCTGATAAAGACGATTCTTGTCCTGAAGTTGCTGGATTAAAAGCGTTAAAAGGATGTCCTGATACTGATGGAGACGGAACTACTGATAAAGCGGATAAATGTCCAAATATCAAAGGGCCAAAAGAAAATGCAGGTTGTCCTTGGCCTGATACTGATGGAGATTCAGTATTAGATAAAGATGATAAATGTCCTACAGAAAAAGGAACTGTTGCTAACAATGGTTGTCCTGAAATTTCTCAAGCAGCTGTAAACGCTTTAGAAGGATATGCTAAAACAATATTGTTCAACACTGGAAAAGCTTCTTTCCAAAAACAAACTTTACCAGTTTTAGTTTCAATTGTTGCTATATTAAAAGAAAACCCAACAGCTAAATTTACGATATCTGGTCACACAGATTCAGTAGGTAATGCAGTGTCTAATATGAAGCTATCTAATGGAAGAGCTGCAGCGGTAAAAAATTATTTAGTTTCTAATGGAGTAGCAGCAGACAGATTATCTTCAAATGGGTTTGGTGATACTCAACCTGTTGATGACAATACTACTTCAAAAGGAAAAGCAAATAACAGAAGAGTTGAAGTGAAATACGTAAAATAATTCACTGAAAATATTTTTGAAAACGCCTCGATTTATCGGGGCGTTTTTTTTATATTTATAAAATGATAGGACCGACATTTTTAGATAAAATAGCTCAAGTAATTATTAAAGATTATTCCAATACTCTTTCTAATACGGTAGTGATCTTACCGAATAAAAGAGCTAAAATATTTTTAATCGAAGCACTAAAGAATCAAATTGAGAGTAATATTATTTGCCCTAAAATTATAAGTATTGAAGATTTTATTCAAGATGTTTCAGCCATACGATCCATTGACTCAATTGAATTAGTGTTTGAATTTTATGAGGTATATCTAAAACTAACCGACGTAAAAAGCCAACAATCATTTGACTTATTTGCCAATTGGGCTAAAATGCTTTTGCAGGATTTTAATGAAATTGACCGGTATTTATTAAATCCAAATCATGTGCTTTCCTATTTAAAGGATATTGAAGACATAAAAAAATGGGGAATTGAAGTTGAAAACAAAACTAAATTACTAGAAAATTATATCGATTTTTGGAAGTTACTACCCAACTACTATCAAAGTTTTTACAGTCATTTGTTGCAAAAAGGGATTGGATATCAAGGATTAATTTATAGGGAAGCGGTAAATCAACTAAATTCATTTTCTAAATCTGTACCCGACACAAAGTATGTTTTTGCTGGTTTTAATGCTCTAAATGCTGCAGAAGAAAAAATTGTTCAAAGCTTATTAGCATCAAATCAAGCTAAGATTTATTGGGATATAGATCAAGCATTTCTAAACGACCCTTATCATGATGCAGGTTTGTTTATCCGAAGATTTAAAGATAAATGGGTCCATTATAAGTCCAATCCATTTGAATGGGCTGCAAATGATTTTTTAAATGATAAAAAGACCATAAACATTATAGGTACTCCAAAAACAATTGGACAAGCTAAAATTGCTGGTGGAATAATTGAGGAATTAATCACTCAAGACCCATCAATTTCTTTGGATAAAGTGGCGGTTGTTTTAGGTGATGAAAATATGTTAATCCCTTTACTTTATTCCCTTCCTTCAACTGTTGGAGCACTTAATATTACTATGGGTTTTTCAAGTAAGAATAATCCAGCACAAATATTAATTGCAAAATTGTTTAAAATGCATACCGCCGCTGTATCAAGAAACGGCAAGAACTATGTGTTTTATTACAAAGAGGTATTGGGAATATTAACCCATCCATTAATTGAACCCTATTCCAATACTAGTGCTTTAGTAAATACTATTATTCAAAACAATTATACCTTTATAACGCATCATAAGATTATTGAATTAAATCCAAATCCGAGTGATTTGTTCCTTTTATTATTTGGAAAATGGGAAGAGGGATCTTTAAAAGTTCTAGGAGATATATCTCAATTATTACAAACCATTAAAGGAAATTTAAGCAATGATAATGAAGAGGAAAAAATCACAAAAGCATTTGTTTTTTCGATTTTTAAAGTCATAAATAAACTAATTAGTTATTATTCTAAATACGATCATATCAATACTATTGATACTCTTCATGCAATTTACAAACAAGTAATTGATCTTGCTGAGGTTTCATTCGAGGGGGAACCCTTAAATGGATTACAAATTATGGGCGTTTTAGAAAGCCGTGTTTTAGACTTTGAAACGGTTATTATTACTTCTTTGAATGAGGGGAAATTACCAGCCGGTAAATCGCAAAATTCTTTTATACCATATGATGTTAAAAGGGAATTAGAACTTCCAACATTCAAAGAAAAAGATGCAATTTATACCTATCACTTTTATCATTTGTTGCAACGAGCAAAAAAAGTTTACCTTCTTTACAATACCGAAAGCGAAGGGCTAGATGCCGGTGAAAAAAGTCGTTTTATAACGCAGTTACAGGTAGAATATCCAACCCAACATGATTTGATCCCCGAAATTTACAATGCGGTTCTTCCCGAAAAAGCCAATCAACCAATGGTTATTCCAAAATCAGAATCGGTTATGGATCGTTTGAAAGAAATTGCCGAAAAAGGGTTTTCACCTACCACTTTAACCAGCTATATTAGAAATCCAATTCAGTTTTATTTCCAAAAGATTTTAAAAATTAAAGAAGTAGAAGAAGTGGAAGAGAATATTGCTGTCAATACTTTAGGGACAATTATTCATGAAACTTTAAAATCATTATACGAACCGTTTATAGGTAAATTTATTTCTGAAAGTGATCTACTAAATTGTATCAAGCAAATTGATGCTGAAGTAATGAAACAATTTAAAATAGTTTACAAAGAAGGGGAAATAAAAAAAGGAAGAAACTTATTAGCTTTTGAAGTAGCCAAACGCAATGTATATAATTTCTTGAAAGTGGAATTAGAGAGCGTTATTTCAGGTGATGCAATTAAAATACTTGCATTAGAACAACCATTTGAGCGAACTTTTGAGCATTTGAGTTTGCCTTTTCCAATAAAAATTGGTGGCTCGGTAGATAGAATTGAGTTGCGAAATGGAGTGCTAAGAATTATAGACTATAAAACTGGCCGTGTCGATAAAAACACAGTAACCTTAACTACCTGGACAGATCTTACTAAAGATATTGCGAATGAGAAAATAATCCAAATACTAGCTTATGCTTTTATGTATGAAGAATTGGCAGTAGAGCAACCGATGGAAGCCGGAATTATTTCCTTCAAAAATTTAAAATCAGGGTTTTTACCTTTTACCTTTAAAGATGGAAAAGATCTTAATTCGATAATAAGTAAAGATACAATTGACCAGTATTTAGAACAAATTGCAATTTTGTTGGTTGAGATTTTTGATCAAAACATTCCGTTTGAAGAGAAAGTTTAGTTTTTTTTCACCACAAAAGAAGCAAAAAAAGGCTAAATTTTTCTAAGAAAGCTAGCGATAACTTTTTCTAATTCTTCTTTATTTTCAATGTGGCTCATGTGACCATCAGGAAAAGAAATTAATTCGGTATTGGTTGCTTCTATTTGGGATGCATTATCTTTGTAAAGTAATACTCCGTCTTTTTCTCCCAGAATTAACAACTTTGGAAAATCAGTTTCTTTCAGAATAAATTGCCTGTCTTTTCTAATTTTCATACCTTCCAAGGAAGCAATTATTCCTTGCAAAGGAGTTTTTAGACCCTCTAATTTTACGTTTTCAATT
Organism: Chitinophaga pinensis; assembly: GCA_943324925.2. Lineage (GTDB taxonomy): Bacteria > Bacteroidota > Bacteroidia > Flavobacteriales > Flavobacteriaceae > Flavobacterium. Next base: position 9,620 of record CALPNL020000030.1, read on the forward strand.
TCATTTTTTAGGCGGTCACGATTGTTTTCACTAAATAAATTAGCAATTGACATTCGTACAAAATTGATGTAATTCTGTTTTACCGCTTTAATGGCACGATCCCGATTTATTTTTCGTTCAACGCTATCTTCCAATGCTGTTGAATTTAATAAAATAAGCCCTTTTACTCTATTTAAATGTAATTCCGCAAATGCCAATGCAACATATCCACCCATTGAATGCCCTATAAAAATTGCTTTTCTGATTCTAAGATGGGATAAAATTGCATTTACAATTTCAGCATTTTCTTCCATAGAATGAATATAGCCAAGGCAATCTGTTTCTCCATGTCCCAATAAATCAATTGAAATAACACGGTTTTTTTCAGCTAGTGAAGGAACCAAATCTTTCCACATTTTTTTATTTTCTAAAAAACCATGAAGTAAAACCACAACAGTTCCTTTTCCAATATCGGAAAATGAAATTGCAGTGTTTTTGAAGAAAATTTGTTTCATTTTTATAACTGTTATGCAAAAATAAGGCTAAAATTCCTACAAAATAAAAAACGGTTTACATTTCTGCAAACCGTCTAGTATCTATTTGTCAATAGTCTTTTATCCAAATTACGAATTCATAATCGTTTCAATTTCTTCAATTTCAATTGGAATGTTCTGCATCAAATTAAAAGGATTTCCTTTTTCCTGAATTACCACATTGTCTTCCAATCGAATTCCGAAACCTTCGGCTGGAATATATATTCCTGGCTCAACGGTAAACACCATATTGGCTTGCATTGGCTCGGTCAAAATGCCATAATCATGAGTATCTAAGCCCAAGTGATGCGAAGTTCCATGCATGAAATATTTTTTATATGCTGGCCATTCCGGGTTTTCATTTTGAACATCCGCTTTATCAATTAATCCCAAGCTTAATAATTCAGAAGTCATTATTTTACCAACTTCAACATGATATTGTTTCCATAGTGTTCCTGGGGTTAGCATTTTTGTTGCTTCATTTTTTACATTTAAAACGGCATTGTAAACCGCTTTTTGTCTTTCAGAAAAGCGACCGGAAACCGGAATCATTCGAGTCATATCACTTGAATAATTAGCGTATTCTGCAGCTACATCCAATAAAATTAAATCACCCGCTTTACACGGTTGATTATTTTCGATATAATGCAATACATTGGCGTTATTCCCCGAGGCAATTATTGGAGTATAGGCAAACCCTTTTGATCTGTTTCGAATAAATTCATGAATAAATTCAGCTTCAATCTCATATTCTGAAACATTTGGCTTTACAAATGACAATACTCTTCGAAAACCTTTTTCGGTAATATTACAAGCGGTTTGAATTAATTCGATTTCTTCTTTTTCCTTTACAGATCGAATGCGTTGTAAAATAGGATTGCTTTTTGCAACAGCATGAGCAGGATATTTCTCTTTCCACCATTTTACAAAACGGGCCTCGCGAGTTTCTGTTTCTACAGTAGCTCTATAATGTTCGTTAGTATTGATATAAATAGTTTCGGCATGTGTCATTATTTCGAATAAAATTTTCTCGAAATCTTGAAGCCAATAAACCGTTTTTACTCCTGAAACTTCAAATGCACGGTCTTTAGATAGCTTTTCGCCTTCCCAAATCGCAATATGATCGTTGGTTTCTTTAAGAAATAAGATCTCTCTTTGGTGCTCGTAAGGAGCATCTGGGAATAACAATAAAATACTCTCTTCTTGATCTACTCCTGACAAATAAAATAGGTCTCTGTGTTGTGCAAATGGCAAAGTGCTATCGGCAGAAACTGGGTAGATATCATTAGAATTAAAAACCGCTACACTTTTTGGCTTCATCTGAGCCGTAAATTTAGAACGATTTTTTACAAATAAATTACTGTTAATTTGATGGTATTTCATAATGCAATAAATTAGATTACAAATCTAATCAATCCATTTGTAATATCTAGCACCTATTAAGTTAGGATTTTCATTTTCTATTTTATCCAATATCCACTCGCTCTTTGGCAATTGTATACTGGATTTTTGCTCTTTTTTGTGTAATTTTTCATACGTTTCAAAACCAATTTCACGACTTTTTTCTAATGTTTGAAACAAATTAACAGTTGAAATTGCTTGTGTCCAATTGGGTTGAATAGTCCCTTCAAATACTTTTGATTTCGATCCGCTTCCGTAGGCTAGGAATCCAAATTTTTGATTTGACAGCTCTGTTTTTGATTCATAAAAATGAGCTAAAGTGGAAAGAAATCCCATAAAAATAGAACCCGTATATAAATTGCCAATTAGAGAAGAAGCAATTTCTGCAGGTTGTAATTTTTCGGTTACAAAGTTTCGGTATTCTTCCGATTTACTGATTTCTTTCAGTTTATTTTGATATTCTGAAGCGTCTTCATTTCCGCTGATAATTTTGTTATCATGATCCAAACAATAGATTTCAGACAACATTCTTCTTCCTTGAAAAGAATAAGGAAGGTGCATAATTATACTTTTCCATGATTGATAAATGGAACTTTCTGATCCACTTTCTTTTTTAAATGAAAAGTACGCATTTCGAGTTCTGTCCATGTAACATTGATTGGAATATTGCCCTTCAAAAACAGGTTGGTCTTTGTGAATTTCAATTTCCGCTTCTAAATTATCAAACCAGTTTTCATTATTTGAATTTCCGGTTATTGCTTCTTTTGAAATAGATCGGTAGGGTTTGAAAAAATCAAACACGCCTTTTGTACTTGTCGCCCAATTATTTTCAAAGGCTATTATTCTTGGATTTTGACAGATCAATAGTGCCACCGCACCAGCACCTTGAGTATATTCTCCAGTAGAATTTAAATCGTATTTTGCAATATCAGTAGTAACCACAATGGCTTTTTTGTTTGGATTTAACTTCACAAAATCAATGCAATTTTGCATCGCGTCAACGCCTCCAATACAAGCACATGTAAAATCTACTACGTCGCATTCTGCCAAGCGATTTTCACCAAATTTTTGTTCCATCAACGAAACTAAAAAGGAAGCGATAGGTTTTGAACTGTCGATTGCACTTTCAGTTCCAACATAAATGCGAGAAATATCTTCTAAATTAATAGCATTATCAATAATCAATTTAGTCAACGCATTGGCGCCAAAAACGACCGTATCTTGATGAGTGTCTGGCAAAGTCATTTTCAACAGACCTAGCCCTTTTTCTAATTTTTCAGGATCAATATTTCTTTTATTTGCCAAGGTATTAATTGGCAAATGTATTTTTGCAACGTCAAATGCTATAGCGTCTATTCCGAAGTTCATTACTATTCTATTTTTTGTAAAATTACAAAGTGAGATTGATGTTTTATAGATTTTTACTCTTAAAAATGCCACAGGATATCATTTTTACGATATTTAAAATATTCTGCAACTTCTTGTATGAATTTAATAATTTAACATTCATTCCTGTACTATTTTATTTAATTTAGCAGAAATAATAATTTAACAACTGTTTTTTATGAAGTCTATTTTCGTTCTATTAATGGCTAGTTTTTTTCTTTTTTCAAATGCTCAAAACAAGCAATCCTACAAGATATTTAATAAAAATGGAAAAAAAGCAAGTTATAATGATATTATAAGCAGTTCCCAAAAATCAGACGTTCTTTTGTTCGGAGAATACCATGATAATTCTGTTGTGCACTGGCTGGAATTAGAAATTTTAAAAGATTTATCAGACAAAAGAAACTTAGTTCTTGGAGCGGAAATGTTAGAAGCCGACAATCAAAAACAAGTAAACCAATATTTAAAGGGTGAAATAACTCAGAAAAAACTAGATAGCACGGCGCGACTTTGGCCAAACTATAAAACAGATTATAAACCATTGGTTGATTATGCCAAAGAATTAAAGATTGATTTTATTGCAACTAATATCCCTCGTAGATTTGCAAGTTTAGTATTTAAAAATGGATTTGAAGCACTAGATAAATTATCACATGAGGAGAAATCTTGGATGGCGACATTACCGTTTAAGTACGATGCGAATTTGCCAGGGTACAGTAAAATGGCGCAAGAAATGGGAGGCCACGGCGGGGAGAATTTACCTAAAGCTCAAGCCTCAAAAGACGCGACAATGGCCTATTTTATCGCTAAAAACCGTAAAGAAAATTCTTTATTTATTCATTACAACGGTTCTTACCACAGCGATAACTTCGAAGGAATAAATTGGTATCTAAAACAAGAAAACCCAAATATTAAAATTGTAACAATTGCCACAGTTTCTCAAACTGATATCTCCAAATTAGAACCTGAATATTTGGGTAAAGCCAATTTTATAATTGTAATTGACGAAGACGCAACCAAAACGTATTAATTGAACAAAATGTAATTTCATTTTTTGCAGATTATTCAAAACTTCATTGAATTATTTTAACTGGATTCAACATAAATTAAACAATTGTCAAAATCACCTTAAAATCATTATAAATTACTACGAAAAGGTTGTAGTATGTTTTATTAATGATTATTTTTGTGCACTATTTAAAAATAAAAATTGATTTTATCATGGCCAATTCCTCATTTCTAAAGTCTTCAATTGCAAAGAAAGTTGCAATGGCACTTTCGGGACTTTTTTTAATTTCCTTTTTATCACTTCATTTTTTCATCAATTTCACCTCTATTTTTAGTGAAGAGGTATTTAATATGATGTCTCATTTTATGGGTTACAATCCGATAATTCAATTTGTTATGCAGCCAATTTTGGTTGCGGGAGTTGTATTTCATTTTGTAATGGGAATGGTTTTAGAATTAAAAAACAGAAGTTCTAGACCAGTATCCTACGCAAATTATAACGGAGCGGCAAACTCTTCTTGGGTTTCTAGAAACATGATTGTATCTGGATTAGTGGTTTTAGCATTTTTAGGATTGCACTTTTACGATTTTTGGGTTCATGAAATTACCTACAAATACGTTAATGTTAACGAAATTAATCCAACAAGATATTACGAAGAATTAAACCATAAATTTGAAAGTCCAGTTCGTACAGGATTGTATTCTTTAGCATTTGTTTTGTTGTCATTGCACTTATGGCACGGTTTCAATTCCTCATTCCAATCGGTAGGATTTAATAATAAATATTCAAAAGCGCTTCATAAATTAGGATATGCATTTGCAATTGTTGTTCCTTTTGGATTTATTGTAATTGCTTTATTCCATCATTTTAATCAAATTTAATTCAATTTATAATGGCATTAGATTCAAAAATACCAGAAGGTTCAATTTCGGACAAATGGACAAATTATAAAGATCATATTAATTTAGTAAACCC
>CALPNL020000031.1 GCA_943324925.2 Chitinophaga pinensis
ATAGGAATTGGAGCCTCTGCACACCAGGCTTGGTCAGCTAATATCTTCACAACAGTTTCCGATATGTTTCCTAAAAAAGCAATTGCGTCGATCATTGGAATAGGAGGAATGGCCGGTGGATTTGGCGGTGTTTTAGTTTCTAAGATGGGAGGTTATTTATTCGATTATTATGATAGTTTAGGCGAAATTCAAACCGGTTACACCATTATGTTTGTCGTTTGTGCGGTAGCCTACTTAATTGCTTGGTCGGTAATGAAATTGCTAGTTCCAAAATACAGTCCGATAACTAACTTGTAATTTTTTTCATATTTAAATCAATTAAAATGAGATACTTATATTCAAATTTAAAAAAAAATTGGTTACTTTTTGGGACACTAATTTTCGGATTGTGTTTTAAATTTCAAAATGTTTGTGCTCAAGATTTACCAGAAATTATTAGCAAAAAAGAAGTTGCTACTTTAAATTTCTTACCCGATTTTAGTTATGCAGGTTATCATTTTGGAAATACTAGTATACCCGAAATCAAGGAAAAATTAATATTTGCAACTGATTTTGGTGTTAAAGCAAATGACAATTTAGATGATTCTAAAGCGTTGCTAAAAGCATTAAAAGCGGCTCATGAAGTCACGGGAAATGTAGTACTTCAATTGCCGGCTGGAAAAATAATTTTGAGTGATATTCTCTATATTGAAAGAAGCAATTTTGTTTTAAGAGGAGCTGGATCAGGTACTCAGGGAACAGAAATTTACTGCCCTCGACCGATGATGTATTTGAAAGATCAAGAATCTTTAGCTGAATTAAGAGAATATTTAACTTCAACAGGAAAAAGACAAGTAGAAAAAGAAAACAATATTGATTTGCCTTTCTCTCAATTTGCCTGGTCTGCTGGATTTATTTGGACACAAGTACCTAATCAAAGGGTAAAGTCCTATATGGAGAAATATGAAACTCCACCCACTATTTTTGCAAAAGTAATTAAAGGTAATAGAGGGGAAAAAGAGTTTTTTGTTTCTGATATAAATGGTTTAAAAGTAGGTGATGTTGTAGAATTGGATTTATTCAATAAGGAAGGTGAAAAATCGGAAATTATCGAAGCGTTATATAGAAATTCGAGAACTAAAATTGGTTATTCTCATTGGAAACAACCCAATTTAGCTTTAGTTAGACAGCAAGTTGAAATTGTTTCTATATCTAAAAATAAAATTACAATCAAAACGCCATTACTTCTTGATATTAAACCAAATTATCAAGCGTTGTTGGTTGAATGGAAACATTTAACAGAGGTTGGGATTGAGCATTTGAGAATTAGTTTCCCAGATACCCCAAGAGTGGCACATCATATAGAACAAGGGTATAACGGTATTTTTTTAACTCGTTTATTTAATAGCTGGGTTCAGGATGTGACAATCAATAATGCGGAAAGCGGAATATTAACTGAGGAAATTGCAAATGTCACTATTAAAGATATAGTTACAGAAGGAAAAAATATTGCACACTATACTGTTGAGATGGGAGGAGTTCATAACGTTTTAGTTGAAAATTTAAAGGTGTATAATAAAGCAGTTCATCCTCTAAGTTTCAATACTTTCGCTACCAAAAATGTATATGAAAATTGCGAAATTTTTATCGATCCTGATTTAGACCAACATGCTGGTGCCAATCATCAAAATTTATTTGATAATATAAAAGTCCATTTTGATGCGGATAATTCCAATAAATATCCATTATTTGCTGGTGGTGGTGCTAATTATTGGAAGCCTTCCCACGGGGCGTATTCTACTTTTTGGAATATTAATATTGAGGTAAATAGTACTACTAATTCCCCAATTGAGCTCAACGGAATGGATGAAGGCCCCTATGCAAGAATTATTGGTGTTAATGGAAACAGATCATTTTCTGTAAAATACGGCCCCGATGCCTTTATCGAATTTGTAAATAAACCAATGACAAAAATTCCTTCATTGTATTATTATCAATTAAAAAAACGAATAAAATAAATTTCTTTGTTATCAACTTTATATGTGTTAATTTCACTATAAATTTTATGTTGATTGTAATAAAAAATGAAAAAAACTTTTGTTAAATTACTTTTTATTTTTCTTTCTGTACACTGTTTTTCTCAATCTAGCCTTTATAGATTAAAAAACATTACTACAGTAAATGGGCTTTCTCAAAGCTCTGTTATTGCGATTCATCAAGATTTACAAGGTCAAATGTGGTTTGGAACTCGTGACGGTTTGAACAGATATGACGGAAGTACCATTACTGTTTTTAGAAACAATCCCAAGGATTCTTTATCTATTTGTAACAACGATATACTTTCGATTGAAGGTGATAAAAGCGGAAATTTGTGGGTAGGAACTTATAATGGATTGAATTATTACAATCCTGTATCTAATATTTTTAAGCGTTATTTTCATGGAAATTCAGGGAATTCATTGTGTAATAATACAGTATGGAAAATTAAAGAGATTAATAATGAAATTTGGATTGCCACTGCCGGAGGACTTTCGATTTTTAATAAAACCACTCAAAAATTTACCTCAGTTTCTCATAATTCAAAGAACTTTTCAAGTTTACCTAATAATTTTGTATTATCTATTTATAAAACCAAAAAGGGGGTAATATGGGTTGGAACAGCTAAAGGGCTGTGTCAACTAGTGAGCAGGAAAGGCGATTCATTTGTGTTCAAACAATTCTATAATTCCAATAATGAAAGTCTTTACGTTCAAGATATTAAGGAAGATAAATTTGGAACTATTTGTGTTGCAACAAAACAACACGGACTTTTAAAGTTAGATCTAAAGTCGAATAAATTAGTTCCTTTTTCAAAAAATCTAACAGATTCAGATGTAAGATCCATTGATTTTGATAAAAATGATGTTGCCTGGGTTGGAACTTATGAAGGTTTATTTACCATTCAAAATTCTGGAAATGTAATTAAGGTTTATAATAATCCAGACAAAAAATTGAGTTTTGGAAAAATTAAATCTGTATTTACTGATAGAAAAGGTTCTGTTTGGATTGGCTCATATTATAATGGCATCAGTTTTTGGGATGAATCCAATAATAATTTTACCAATATTAATCAGAATTCAGGATCTAGTGCCTTGAGTTATGATGTAGTAAGCTCCTTAGCATCAGATTCCAATACAATTTATATTGGTACTGAAGGAGGAGGAATTACTGTTTTGGATAGTAAAACAGGATTTACTTCTAAAATAAATGGTGCTGCAATTATCAATGTAAAATCTTTGTATTTATCCAACTCAGGAATTCTATGGATTGGAACTTTTACAGAAGGAATAGCTGCATACGATACAAAATCGAATCGCTTTGTTAACGAATTGATTAATCCAAATCTAAAAAGCATTTTAAAAGAATCAGGTGTTTATGTAATTAAGAAAGGACGTAAGGACGGAGTATTATGGATTGGTACTTTTGGAAAAGGATTAATTCGCTACGACAGTAATTCTAAAACCTATCAAATGATAGGAAATGATAATTACTACGATAATTTTTTAACCAACAACCGAGTAAGAGCAGTGTTAATTGATAAAAAAGATAATTTATGGATCGGTACTCAAAGTGGATTAAACGTTATTAATCTGAATGATTTTGATAATAACACCTACCATATTAAGCATTATTTCTTCGATAATAAATTACTTTCAGGAGATGATATTTTATCTCTTTATCAAGATCAATCAGGAAAAATTTGGGTCGGAACCAAAGCGAAAGGTCTTTACGTATATAATGGTTCAAATTTCAATAAAATAAATATTAAAAAAGATGATTTTGAGGTCACTTCAATTCACTCTCTAGCTGAAGATGATTCAAATAATCTTTGGATGAGTTCTAATTTTGGAATTATCAAATACAATTTAAATTCCAAAACCAGTTTCATTTATGATCAAAAGGAAGGTTTAGTAAGTAATGAATTCAATGACAATGCTTTTCTAAAACTAGGAAATAATAAATTCTATTATGGTGGACCTTCAGGAATAACTTACTTTAACACTAAAAAATTACCGGTAAATAAATATTCCCCACAAGTAATATTGACCGATTTTAAAATTGGAAATAAATCAATTAATGTTGCCAATGAAAACGACCTACTTGAAAAATCAATAGCCTACACCAAATCGCTAACTTTAAGTTACGATAAAGCCAATTTCACGATTAATTTTGCTACCCCAAACTTTATTAATTCCACTAATAATCAATATTCGTATCGTTTAGTTGGTTTGGATAATGAGTGGACCACAACATCAAGTACATTTGCAACATTTACAATTCAAAATTCAGGAACCTACCTATTTGAAGTTAAGGGAGCCAATAATGATGGAATTTGGAATAAAATGCCAACTACATTAGAAATTGTTGTAAAACCAGCACCTTGGAAAAGTTGGTGGGCAATTTGTATTTATCTAATGTTAATTTGGGCTTCTTTATATGGATTTGTTTGGATTGTAAAATCGAAAGAAAAATTACGCCAAGAATTACTTTTAGAATACCGTGAAAACGAAAGAAGTAAAAAAGATAATAACGCCAAGCTTCAATTTTTTACCAATATTTCTCACGAATTTCGAACCCCATTGACTCTAATTTTGGGTCCGTTACAGCAAATTTTGTTAAATTATAACGGAACAAATGAAATGTATAAAAAATTACTTGTTATTGAAAGTAGCGCCAACCATTTGCTTAAATTGATTAATAGATTGATGGATTTTAGAAAATATGAAACCAATCAATTTACGCTTGAAGCTGCAGAAGGAAACCTGGTTAAATATATCAAAGAAATCTTTTTATCCTTTACAGAATATGCTAAGGATGGTGGATATAAATATACATTTGAATCTTCAGATGATGAAATATTGGTTTATTTTGATCGATTAAAATTGGAGCGTGTTTTCTATAATTTAATTTCAAATGCTTTCAGATATACTCCAAAAGGTGGGGAAATTAGTATTAGAATTAAAAAAGAAAAAAAGGAAGTTATTATTGAAGTGGATGATAATGGAATTGGAATTGCTAAAGAATACGTTGACAAAATTTTCGATTTATTTTTTGAAATACCTACCAATAATGAGGTTCAAGCCAATTACAATAAAGGAACTGGAATAGGTTTATCCATCGTAAAAAACATTGTTAACCTTCACAAAGGAATTATCAGTGTGGTTAATAAGAAGCCCTCGAATGGCGTAATATTTAAGGTGGTTATGAAAACGGGTAGTAGCCATCTTTCCGAAAGTGAAATAATCAAAGACTTTAAAATAAGTGATGACGTTGCGCAATATGAAGCGCAACTAGAAAAAACTCAAAACATTGATCAAGAAGATATTAGTGACATAGAAGTAAGTGAAGATAAGTTAACGATTTTAATTGTGGAAGACCATAAAGTACTGCGTTCTTTCATGAAAAACCTCCTTAAAAAAGAGTACAATGTAATTGTTGCAGAAAATGGCGAAATCGGACTTAAAAAAGCGCTTAAATTTATTCCAGATTTAATCGTAAGTGATGTAATTATGCCAGTAATGGTAGGAACAGAATTGTGTGCTAAGATTAAAGAAAATATTAAAACAAGTCATATTCCAGTGATCTTATTAACTTCTAGATCGTCTTTGATTTATAAAATCGAAGGTTTGGAAAGTGGCGCAGATGATTACATTAGCAAACCTTTTGATTTAACAGAATTTAAGTTGCGGATCAAGAATTTATTAGCTTCCAAGCAAAGACTAAAGGCTAAATTCTCTTCTTCAAATAGTTTTACACCTAGCGAAATTGCTGTTTCTTCACTTGATGAACAATTATTAAAGAAAGCATTTAAAGTAGTGGAAGACAATATTTCCAATGAACAATTCGATATTCCCTTCTTCTGTGCAGAATTGGGAGTGAGTAGGACCATGTTGTTTACAAAAATTAAAGCGTGGTCTAATTTCACACCTAACGAATTTATTCATGAAATTAGAATGAAAAGAGCTGCTCAATTATTAGAACAAAACAAAATTAATATTTCTCAAATTAGTTATAAAGTAGGGTTTAACAATCCTAAATATTTTAGCAAATGCTTCCAGAAGAAATTCGGAGAAACCCCTTCGCAATATCAAAGTAAGTTCTCTAACGACGCTAAAACAGACTATTAACATTCCTTTTATTTCCTTTTTGGATTTTTGAATACCCTATTTTGTATTATTGAAATCTAATCTCATTTTATATTTGTAGAATAAATTAGGAATTATTAACCCTAATTTGAATTGCGATTATTGTAATCGTATTTTCTATTAATTTGAAGATTTAAAATGAAGAAATTAATTATCGTTTTTTTTATCAGTTTGTTTTTCTCCGTGAATCACAATTTGCTTGCGCAAAATAAACTATCAGATAAAACTTTAAATAATAAGATAAGTTTAAGATTTGGTTTTCTTTTGGATTACCCAGTAGACTCACTTTCCATTCCTAGGAGCGTGAATATCTCGAATGGATTATTTAAAAAAATAAAATCAAAAGATTGGACCAGCGGTTTTTTTCCAGGTACCCTTTGGCAAATATATCAATTAACGGGAGAGGTAAAATTCAAAGAAAAAGCGGCAGTTTGGAATGCTTTTATTGAAAAAGAAAAATTAAACGGAACCACTCACGATATGGGTTTCAAAGTTTACTGCAGTTTCGGCAAAGGTTTAGCTGTTGAGAATAATGAAAAGTATAAGAAAATTATCGTTAAAAGTGCTCAAACCCTTATTACCAGATTCAATTCCAAAATAGGTGCAATTAGATCTTGGGATCACAGCAGGGAACTGTTTGATTACCCCGTTATTATTGATAATATGTTAAACCTCGAATTGCTATTTGAGGCATCTATAATTTCTGGAGATCCTACTTTTAGAAACATTGCGATCCAACATGCAACTACCACACTTAAAAATCATTTCAGAAAAGACAATAGCTGTTACCATGTAGTTGATTACGACACAATTTCAAATGGAGTCAGAAAGAAAGCTACATTTCAAGGCTTTAACGATGAGTCAACTTGGTCTAGGGGACATTCTTGGGCTGTTTATGGTTTTACAATGTGCTACCGTTATACTAAAAACATAGAATATTTGAAACAAGCCGAAGCTACGGCAAAATATTTTATCAATAATAAAAACATGCCAAAAGATGGAATTCCATACTGGGATTTAAAAGACCCAAGTATTCCTAATGCCCCTAGGGATGCATCTTCAGCAGCCGTTATGGCATCGGCATTAATCGAATTGTATAATTTCACAAAAGATAAAACTTATCTTGATTACTCAAATAAGGTAATAAATTCGCTAAGTTCTGATAAATATCTGCTTAATTATTCTGTTAAAGTCCCTTTTTTATTAGATCATAGCACAGGAAACTGGCCTAAAAAAGATGAAATAGACCAACCTATAAATTACGCTGATTACTACTTTTTAGAAGCAATTATTAGAAAACAATCTCTATAACTATTTATGAAATTTATTTTTTTATACAACCGACTTATCGCAATAAAGCTGATCTTTTTATTTAGTTTTTCAGCTATCCAAGCCCAAAATTTAGAAAGATCAAAAACCAATATCAATTTGGGTTGGAACTACCTTGAAAATGATACTAAAAGTATTTCAGATGCGAATGCAGCTTCCAATTGGGTTGCTTTAAATTTGCCCTTCACTTGGAATAAAGAAGATGCTACTGATGATCAACCGGGTTATAGACGAAGCGCTAGTTGGTTTAAAAAAAATCTTACTATAGATATTATCGATTCGAACAAATTTTACAAATTATACTTCGAAGGGGCCAATATTACTACGAATGTTTACGTAAATGGAAATCTAGTAGGAGAGCATATTGGGGGTTACATCGGATTTACATTTGACATTACCAATTTTATTAAAGAAGGCAATAATGAAGTTATGGTTCGTGTTGACAACAGTTATAATATTGAAATTATTCCATCTCAAAAAAGTGATTTTATCATATTTGGCGGTATAACAAGGGATGTTTGGTTGCTTTCAATGTCAAAAACCAATATTGATAATATTAAAATTACTACTCCAAAAGTAGCTGAAAAAGCAGCATCTTTAAAGGTAATAGTAACTGCAAAAAACTTAGGCAACTTCTCAGATTTTGAATATTCTGCTCAATTAACCAATCCAAAAGGAAAGGTAGTGGCTACAAAAAAAGTTAAAATTACCGGGGATGAGACCTCAATCGATTTTAATGAAATAAAATACCCGGAATTATGGGACGTTAACAAACCAAATTTATACTCTGTTTCGGTTTCATTACTTGAGAAAGGAATCCAAAAAGACAAACTTGATAATAAAGTAGGTTTCAGATGGTATGAATTTAAAGACAACGGACCATTTTATCTTAATGGGAAAAGAGTCTTAATTCGTGGAACGCACCGTCATGAAGAATTGGCAGGAGTAGGGGCGGCAATGTCGAATGAACAACACCGAAAAGATTTTGAATCGATTAAAGAAATGGGAGCTAATTTTGTTAGACTAGCGCATTACCCTCAAGATCCTGAAGTTTATAAAGCTTGTGATGAGCTAGGATTGTTAGTCTGGGACGAACTACCTTGGTGTCGAGGTGGAATTGGAAATGCAGAATGGCAAATGAATTCAAAAAACATGTTGGCTGAAATGATCAATCAAAATTACAACCATCCATCAATAATTTTATGGTCTTTAGGAAATGAAATGGGTTGGTTACCTGATTTTCCTGATGGTGATAATACTGCAAAAATGACTTCTTTTTTGAGTGAATTAAATGACATGGCTCATAAATTAGATCCTACTCGTAAAACGGTAATTCGAAAATATGAAGAAGGTTCAAAAATTGTTGATGTTTTCTCTCCGTCTATTTGGTCGGGATGGTATTCAGGAAGTTATAAAAGCTATAAAAAAGCAATTGACAAATATAAATTGGATTACAAACACTTTATTCATGCCGAATATGGTGGTGATAGTCAGGTAGGAAGACATTCAGAAAACCCAATTAATGGAGAAGGAGTAATTAAAACGGAAGGTTGGGAAGAAGCAATTGTTCAAACTAAAGTAGCTAATATTGCACAAATAGGGGATTGGAGTGAAAATTATATCGTTGATTTATTTGATTGGCACTTACATATCTCTGAAAACGACCCAACATTTGTAGGAAATATGCAATGGGCTTTCAAAGATTTTGCAACACCATTACGTCCAGAAGATGATATTCCTTATATGAATCAGAAAGGATTGGTAGACAGAAATGGAAAACCCAAAGATGCCTATTATGTATTTAAAAGTTATTGGAGTGAAAAACCATTTACTTATATAGAATCTCACACTTGGACTGATCGTCAAGGACCGAAAAACACCCCAAGAACAATTTGTGTTTACAGTAATTGCCCGAAAGTAGAGTTGTTTTTAAATGGAGTTTCACTTGGTATAAAAAACCGTGATATTGCTGCTTATCCCGCATGTGGACTAACATGGGAAGTAAATTTTGCTGACGGAAAAAATAATTTTGTGGCCGTTGGTATTGCAAAAGATGGTAAAAAAGTTGAAGACATGATCGATGTAAATTACAGATATGTTAAAAACGGGGCTGCGGATGGGTTGAAGTTATCTGCTGAGAAAATGAAGAATGGAAATTATTTAGTTACAGCAATAGCCGTTGATAAAAACAATATGCGCTGTCTAGATTATGAAGATCGTGTTTATTTTCAATGTTTGTCAGGTGGTACAACGATGAAAAATCAAGGCACACCAACAGGTAGTGAATCTATAAAAATGTCAAATGGTAAAGCAGCTATCGAAGTGGTTCCCAATTCAAAAGGGGAATTTATAGAAATGAATATTCTAAATCAGAATTTCAAAGGAGAATATTTAAAGTTTAAAAAATAATTGAGTTTTTTAATCCTTTCAAATGAAAAATAGCGGTAAAAAAGTTTTAATTTTATTTTTATGGGCCTCTCTATTGAGTTGTTCCAATATGAAAATGGCTTTTAATTTAAATGAAATTGAAAGGAGTCGCGAACTTAAAAATGCCAATGTTTATATTACAGAAGCTCCTAAAACAATTACCTCTTCATTTTGCGAAAGAAGTACAGGAAGCAACCACGATTTCTATTCAGAGGGTGATTATTGGTGGCCGGATGATAAAAACCCCAATGGTCCTTATATTCGTAAAGATGGCTTGACCAATCCTGCAAATTTTACTGAACATCGCGAAGCATTAATCCATTTCAGCCAATTGTCAGGCGCTTTGGCTTCTGCTTATGTTTTAACAAACGATAAAAAATACGCTCAAAAATTGGCCGAACATTTGAAAGCTTGGTTTGTAAATGAAGCTACTAAAATGAATCCCAATTTGCTTTATGCTCAAGCTATAAAAGGGGTGGCTACTGGAAGAGGAATTGGAATTATAGATACTGTTCATTTGGTTGAAGTGACTAAGGCAATACAAGCAATTCAAGATTCCTCCGCTCTTTCAATTGCAGATTACAATTCAATTATTCAATGGTTTTCCAATTATTTAAACTGGATGACCACTCATGAATATGGAATTGCTGAACGCGATAATGGAAATAATCATAGCGTTTGCTGGACAATGCAAGTAGCCGCTTTTGCCAATTTAATAGGTGATGAAAAAACGATGGTTTTCTGTAGAAATTTTTATAAAAATACGCTATTACCCAATCAAATGGAAAAAGATGGTAGTTTTCCGTTGGAATTAAAAAGAACAAAACCCTATGGTTATTCGTTATTTAATTTGGATGCAATGACTAGTATTTGTCAGATTTTATCTACCAAAAATGACAATCTTTTTAATTATACTACAGGCGATGGGAAAAACATTGAATTAGGTATTAAATTCATGTTTCCTTTTATTGAAAATAAATCATTATGGAAATACCAACACGATGTAATGTATTGGGATGAATGGCCTGTACGTCAATCTAATTTGCTTTTTGGTGGTTTAGCTTATAAAAACAAAAAATACATAGAATTATGGAAATCGCTTAACGCCAATTATACTACTCCTGAAATTGTGAGAAATATGCCCGTTCGAAATCCTATATTATGGTTATTGAAATAAATAGTCATTAAACTAAAATCATTTCTAAAAGTCTTAAAAATAATAATAATTAATATACAATAATGAAAAAAATAATCGCAGTTTCCCTTCTAGGTTTATTATCATTTTCACCTATAATTGCTCAAGATAAAACAAAACCAAACGTCATTTTTATCGCTGTTGACGACTTGAAGCCCTTATTGGGTTGTTACGGAAATACCTTGGTTAAAACTCCAAATATTGATAGACTGGCCAAAATGGGAACTGTGTTTCTTAATAATTATTGCCAACAAGCGGTTTGCGGACCAACACGTGCGAGTTTACTTACAGGAATGCGTCCAGATTACACAAAAGTTCGTGATTTAAAAACGAAAATGCGCGACATTAATCCAGATATTTTGACTTTGCCGCAGTATTTTATTGGTCAAGGATATACAACTTCTGGTGTTGGAAAAATATTTCATCCCAGTTGTGTAGATAAAAAAGTAGATCCACAATCATGGTCAGTTCCATTCTTTTTTGCAAAAGATTCTGATTATGCTAATGGAGCTCCAGTTAAAAAGCATTATCAGTCACCTGAATTAAAAGCCCTACAAGCTACGGAAGATGCTGTTAATAAAGATGGAAAAGAGAAAAAGAAATCAAGTAAAGAAGACTTAGATGAAGACGGAGGAAGCGCAAGAGGTCCTGCTTTTGAATGTCTAGATTTACCAGATAATGCCTATGAAGATGGAGTGAGCGCCTTAATCGCTGAAAAGCAAATTAAGAAATTAACTAAAGAGAATAAACCGTTTTTTATGGCGGTAGGTTTTCATAAACCACATCTGCCGTTTGTGTCTCCAAAAAAATATTGGGATTTGTACCAACGAGAAGACATGCCAGTTGCAGAATTCCAAGAGCATGCTTTAAATAGTCAAGCATTTTCGTACCAATATCCAGGGGAATTGTCTAATTATACCGGAGTTAAAGAGTTTGCTAAATTTGATAAAAATGACAATAACGAATTTAAATTAGCTATTGATAAACAAAAAGAACTCGTACATGCCTATTATGCTGCAGTTTCTTATACTGATGCTCAAGTAGGAATATTATTGAACACTTTAGAAAAATTGGGTACCTTAAATAATACCATTATTGTTTTATGGGGAGATCACGGGTGGCATCTAGGAGATCATGATATGTGGGGAAAACACACTAATTATGAGCAGGCTACAAAAGCGCCATTAATTATTGCTGCTCCCGGATTAAAACCAGGACAAAGCAAATCTATGACTGAATTTGTTGACATTTTCCCAACACTTTGCGAATTATCAGGAGGAAAAGTTCCGACAAATTTAGATGGTAAAAGCTTAGTTCCTATAATGAAAAATAATAAAGTTACAGTTAAGGAGTACGCGATGAGTCAATATCCTAGAAAAATGCCAAAAGGTGACATAAAAAAAGAAGAAGGTAAAGGAAAATTAATGGGTTATTCAATGCGCACAGAACAATACCGTTATACAGTTTGGATGAAGAATTTCACCAGTGATCAACCGTATAGCGTCGATAAAGTTTACACATTAGAATTATATGATTATACCAAAGATCCATTGGAAAAAGTAAATGTGGCTTATGATAAAAAATATGCTACTGTGGCTGCAAATTTGGATAAAAAAATGGTTGACTATTTTAAATCAAAAGTTTCTAAATAATTAATAAGATGATGAATACAAAATTTACAAAATTACTTTTCTTTTTTTGTTTGTTGGTTGTTTCAAATGGAATAATCGCACAACAGAATAAGGCCAATAAGCCGAACATATTATTCATTGCGGTTGATGATTTAAAGCCAATTTTAGGTTGTTATGGAAACACATTGGTAAAAACTCCAAACATCGATAGATTAGCAAAAATAGCAACCGTTTTTAATAAAAATTATTGTCAACAAGCAATTTGCGGACCTACACGAGCAAGTATAATGACGGGAACTCGTCCTGACGTGACTCAGGTTTGGAATTTAACAACTCAAATGCGTGATGTGAATCCAGATTTACTTACGCTGCCACAATACCTAATTAGCCAAGGTTATGAAACCTCTGGAATAGGAAAAATATACCATCCTTCGAGTGCAATCGGTGGTGTGGATCCGGTTTCCTGGAGTTTTCCTTATTTAAAATCGAAAGAATCCGATTTTCCAGCTAATTTAGGTTCTCCTGCAAATGGTCAATATCAGTTGTTAGAAACGAAAGCAAGAATGACTCCTGAAATCATTGCTGAGAGAAAACAACAAAATAAAGATTTGGCTTCAAATGATGAAAATCCCAAAAGTATCAAAGGTCCCTCTGTAGAGTGTATTGATGTACCAGACAATGCATATCAAGATGGAGTTAATGCCCTTCTGGCAAAAGAACAAATTATAAAACTTTCTAAAGGTACCAAACCATTTTTTATGGCAGTAGGATTTTCTAAACCGCATTTACCTTTTGTATCACCAAAAAAATATTGGGATTTATATAAAAGAGAAGACATGCCTATAGCCTCTTTTCAAGAACATTCAAAAAACGGACCTTTAATTGCCTATCATCAATCGGGTGAATTACGAAATTATTTAGACATTCCTGAATTTACAACTTTACCCGCCGATTCTCTTCGAATTGGTTTGAAACTTGAAAAACAAAAAGAATTAATTCACGGTTACTATGCAGCTGTATCTTATTTAGATGCGCAAGTAGGAGTTTTATTGAACACATTAGAATCTCTAGGCACTTTAAACAATACTATAATTGTACTTTGGGGAGATCACGGTTGGCATCTAGGGGATCATGATTTGTGGCACAAACACACCAATTTTGAAGAAGCGACTAGAGCTCCTTTAATTATTGCAGGACCTGGAATAAAACCCGGAAAAACGAATTCTTTAACTGAATTTGTTGACGTATTTCCAACTATTTGTGATTTAGCAGGTGTGCCTATTCCAAATAAATTAGATGGTATTAGCTTGAAGCCACTGATGCTAAATAATAGTGCAAAAGTGAATGATTACTCTATTAGTCAGTATCCTAGAAAATTAAAGAAATTGGAAATGATTAAGAAAGGCTATACCGATTCTAAAATGATGGGATACAGTTTAAGAACCGATAAATACAGATATACTATTTGGATGAATAACTTTACAAGTAAGCAACCTTTTAACGAATCTCAAGTTTATGCTTCTGAAATGTATGATTATGTAAACGATCCTTTGGAAAAGGTGAACGTTGTCAACGATAAAAATTATGTTGCAATTTCTAAAGATATGAAAGCTAAAATGTTAGCTTACTTTAAAAGTGAATTAG
>CALPNL020000032.1 GCA_943324925.2 Chitinophaga pinensis
GATTTAAAACCATAATTAAAAAAATTATCATGGCAGATTTATTGAAATTCGTTAAAGACGAATTCGGAACTAAAAAAGAATTCCCTGAATTCGGAGCTGGAGATACAATTACAGTTTACTACGAAATTAAAGAGGGTGAAAAAACAAGAACTCAGTTTTTTAAAGGAGTGGTTATTCAAAGAAGAGGTTCAGGAAGTACTGAAACTTTCACAATTCGTAAAATGTCCGGTTCTATTGGAGTTGAACGTATTTTCCCAGTTAACTTACCTGCTTTACAAAAAGTAGAAATTAACAAAAAAGGTTCTGTTCGTAGAGCACGTATTTTTTACTTCAGAGAACTTACTGGTAAAAAAGCAAAAATTAAAGATAAAAGAAGATAATTATTTGTCTTATTATAATAAAGACCCGTTTCTATTAGATTCGGGTTTTTTTTTGAACATATTTATTTTGATATAGTATAGATAACGATATCGTTTTTATTACATTTGTAATCCGAAAATAATACTTAATAATTTTATTATAATGTCAGCAAAATCTAAAATTTTTTATACCCTTACTGATGAAGCTCCTTTATTAGCTACCTATTCCTTTTTACCAATTGTTCAAGCATTTACTTCAACTTCAAATATTGAAATAGAAACTAGAGACATTTCTCTTGCTGGTAGAATATTATCCAATTTTCCAGAATTTTTGAAAGATGATCAAAAAACTGCAGATGCTTTAGGAGAACTTGGAAAATTAGCTACAACCCCAGAAGCCAATATTATAAAATTACCAAACGTTTCTGCCTCTGTTCCTCAATTAAAAACAGCGATTTCTGAATTACAATCTCACGGTTTTGCTTTACCAAATTACCCTGAAGATCCTCAAAATGAAGCGGAAAAAGAAATTAAGTCAAAATATTCAAAAGTTTTAGGTTCTGCTGTTAACCCAGTTTTACGGGAAGGAAACTCTGATAGAAGAGCGCCTAAATCGGTGAAAAATTACGCTAAAGCAAATCCACATTCTATGGGTGCTTGGTCAGCAGATTCAAAAACTAAAGTAGCTTCAATGGAGAACGGCGATTTTTACGGAAGTGAAAAATCAGTTACCGTTTCAGTTGCTACAGACGTAAAAATAGAATTTGTAGATCAAAATGGAAATGCAACAGTTTTAAAAGCAAGTACCCCTTTAAAAGCAGGCGAAATCATTGATACTTCAGTGATGAATTTAAACGCACTTAAATCATTTGTTGCCAAAACAATACTAGAAGCAAAAGACGAAAAAGTGCTTCTTTCAGTACACTTGAAAGCAACTATGATGAAAGTTTCTGATCCAATTATCTTTGGAGCCGTAGTTGAAGTTTATTTCAAAGATTTATTCGAAAAATACAAAACACTATTCAGCGAATTAGGCGTAGACACTCGAAATGGATTGGGTGATGTTTATTCTAAAATTGCTGGAAATCCTTTAGAAAATGAAGTTAAAGCAGCAATTGATCAAGCAATTGAAAATAGCGCAGCTTTAGCAATGGTTAATTCTGATAAAGGTATTACCAACCTTCAAGTGCCTTCTGATGTAATTGTTGATGCTTCCATGCCTGCTATGATTCGTACTTCAGGTCAAATGTATGATAAAGAAGGTAAACAAAAAGACACTATCGCTATAATTCCAGATCGTTGTTACGCAGGTTTATATACCGCGACAATCGAATTCTGTAAAAAAAATGGTGCTTTCGATCCAACAACAATGGGAAGTGTTCCAAATGTTGGTTTAATGGCTCAAAAAGCAGAAGAATATGGTTCTCATGACAAAACATTCCAAATCAATGAAAACGGAGTTGTTCGTGTAGTTGATACTAATGGAACGGTATTAATGGAGCAAAATGTGGAGCAAAATGATATTTTCAGAATGTGTCAAGCAAAAGACGCTCCTATTCAAGATTGGGTAAAACTAGCGGTAAATAGAGCTCGTTTATCTGATACTCCTGCTATTTTTTGGTTGGATGAAAATAGAGCACACGATAGAGAATTAATCAAAAAAGTAACTACTTATTTGAAAGATTTTGACACTACAGGATTGGATATTCAAATATTGAACCCAATTGCTGCTACTCATTATACTTTAGACCGACTGAAAAAAGGTTTAGATACCATTTCTGTAACCGGAAACGTATTGAGAGATTATTTAACTGATTTATTTCCAATTTTAGAATTAGGAACTTCAGCAAAAATGCTTTCCATCGTTCCTTTAATGAATGGTGGTGGATTATTCGAAACTGGTGCGGGTGGGTCTGCTCCAAAACACGTGGAGCAATTTGTTGAAGAAGGCTATTTACGTTGGGATTCTCTAGGTGAATTTTTAGCTTTAGGTGCTTCATTAGAGCATTTAGGGCAAACATTAAACAATCCTAAAGCGATAGTTTTATCTGAAACTTTGGATGTTGCCTGTGATAAATTTTTGAAAAATGATAAATCTCCAGCTCGAAAAGTAGGTCAAATAGACAATAGAGGTTCTCACTTTTATTTAGCAATGTATTGGGCTGAAGCTCTTGCCAATCAAACGAAAGATACAGAATTAAAAAGCAAGTTCACTCCAATCGCTTCAGAGCTTATCGCAAATGAAAGTAAAATTAATTCAGAATTAATTGGAGCACAAGGTAAAGCACAAAATATTGGAGGATACTATCAACCAAATCCAACGTTAACAAGCCTAGCAATGCGTCCAAGTGCTACTTTAAATTCAATTTTAGATTCTATATAATTATCTATTTATTTATAATTAAAAGCTGTCCGATTGGACAGCTTTTTTTATATTAATACCTTTTTAAAATTAACGGTAGATTAACAGCGAAGTACTTGGGAATCAATATAATTTTTACCAATTTTGCATCTTTAAATTATAACATGAAATCAAACAAAATAATTACAGTTTTAATATTATTAGTTACTATAATATCAACTGGATTTTCACAAGAAAAAGTTACCTTAAGTGGAACGATTACAGCAGCCAATAGCAATGAAACCATTATTGGAGCAAACGTTATAATTAAATCAATTCCTGCTTATACATCAACAAATGAATATGGTTTCTATTCCATTACCATTCCAAAAGGAAATTATAAAATCGAGATTAGTTCCATTGGTTTCCAAACCAAAGAAATCAGTGTTGATTTAAATAAAAACACCAAGCTCAATGTTTCCATTTCCGAAAACAGCGAAGAACTTCAAGAGGTAGTTATTACAGAAAAGAAAACAACCAACACTCAAAAAGCCGAAATGAGTGTGAATAAACTCTCTATAGCAACCATTAAAAAAATGCCTGTTGTTTTAGGTGAAGTTGATGTTTTGAAATCACTTCTTTTACTCCCAGGGGTTACTAATGCTGGTGAAGGTGCTTCTGGATTTAATGTTCGTGGTGGTGGTGCCGATCAAAATTTAATCCTTTTAGACGAGGCAACGATCTTTAATTCTTCCCACGTGTTTGGATTTTTCTCAGTTTTCAACCCAGACGCAATAAAAGATTTAAAATTATATAAAGGTGGAATCCCTTCTCGATTTGGCGGTAGAGCAAGTTCTGTTTTAGATGTTTATCAAAAAGAGGGAAATTCAAAAAGTTTTCATGCCAATGGCGGAATTGGTTTAATTTCAAGCCGATTGTTACTTGAAGGACCTATTGTAAAAGATAAAGGATCATTTATTGTTGCCGGAAGAGGTTCTTATGCACATTTGTTTTTGAAACTGGCCAACAATAATAACTCAGCTTATTTCTATGATCTGAATACCAAATTAAATTACAAACTTAATAAAAATAATAGTTTATATGTTTCAGGTTATTTTGGTCGCGATGTGTTTAATTTAGCCGGAAGTTTTACTAATATTTATGGAAATGCGACTTCCAATTTAAGATGGAATCACTTGTTTTCAGATAAGCTTTTTTCAAACTTATCTTTTATCTATAGTGATTATTATTACGGCTTACAACTTGATTTTGTTGGATTTAAATACGATTCAGGAATTAAGAATTACAATCTAAAATATGATTTTAAAAATTATATTTCTGATAAAGTCAAACTTAATTATGGTGTGAATGCTATTTATTACGATTTTAACCCGGGATTAATTTCACCAACCACTTTAGAATCAGGAATAAATTACCGTCAATTGGATAAAAAATATGCTTTTGAACCTGCAATTTATCTTGAAGCAGAACATAAAATTACTGACAAATTAGAATTGATGTATGGAGTTCGATACAGTCAATTCTACAGACTAGGTGCTTCAACAGTGAATTTATATCAAAATAATGAAGCAGTAACTTTTAATAACCAACTGAAAATTTATGAAAAAGGAATTCCTATTGGAACTAAATATTATGGAAATAATGAAGTCATCACTTCATTTGACAACTTAGAACCACGGTTTTCAGCTTCATATTCTATAGATAACAATCAATCGATCAAAGTGAGTTATAATAGAATGACGCAGTATTTGCAACTGGTTTCAAACACTTCTTCTCCTACTCCATTAGATGTTTGGACACCAAGTGATAATTATATAAAACCTCAAATTGCCGATCAAGTAGCATTAGGGTATTTCAAAAATTTTAATGACGATGCCTACTCTTTAGAAATAGAAACTTTTTACAAAACCGTAAATAATAGAATCAACTATATTGATGGCGCTAATTTAATTGCGAATGAAGCGCTAGAGCAAGTGATCCTTAACGGTCAATTAAGATCTTACGGTTTGGAATTATTACTTAGAAAAAACACAGGGAAATTAAACGGCTGGGTTTCTTATACACTTTCTCGTTCTGAACAACAAACTCCGGGCCGAACAGCAATTGAAACGGGAATAAACAATGGAAATTGGTACAGTTCAACCTACGATAAATTGCATAATCTTGCCGTAACAGGAAATTACAATTGGAGCGACAAATGGTCTTTTGGAGCCAATTTCATCATGCAAACTGGGCAACCAGTAACCTATCCAAATGGGCAATACCAATATCAAGGAATTACGATTCCTAGTTTTGGTTTAAGAAATGAAGATAGACTGCCTGTCTTCCATCACCTTGATATTTCAGCAACTTATGTTCCTAAACCACTGAAAAAGAAAAATTGGCAAGCTGAATGGGTTTTCAGTATTTACAATGTATACAACCGCCAGAATGCAGCGTCAATAAGTTTGAGACAAAACAATGAAACTGGTGCTAATGAAGCAGTTCGATTTTCAATATTTGGTGCAGTTCCAGCGGTGAGTTATAACTTTAAATTTTAAGACAATGAAAAATATACAAATAATACTAACTTTTATTGGATTAATCCTTGTTTCAAGTTGCGAAAAGGTAGTCGATATAGATTTGAACACTATGGAACCTAAATTGGTCATCGATGCTGCAATTAAATGGCAAAAAGGAACTGTTGGTAATGTTCAAACAATAAAATTATCCACAACTACTTCCTATTATAACAATCAGATTCCAACAGTTTCAGGCGCTACTATTTTCATAACTGATGCTGCCAATAATGTATTTAATTTTATAGAATCAAATGTTGCAGGGAGTTATATATGCTCCAATTTTACACCCGTGTTGAATAGAAATTACACGCTAACCGTAAATTCAAATGGATCAACTTATACTGCAACTGAAACTTTA
Source organism: Chitinophaga pinensis (assembly GCA_943324925.2). GTDB lineage: Bacteria > Bacteroidota > Bacteroidia > Flavobacteriales > Flavobacteriaceae > Flavobacterium. The sequence continues at coordinate 5,641 of CALPNL020000032.1, forward strand.
ATACCAGTACCTCAAATAGATAGAATTGAACAAATTAACAATGTTGGTTTTACAGGTGAATCCATTGAAATAAAAACATATTATACCGATAATGGCACAACCCAAGATTACTATCTATTTAAATTCAAACCTACTTATACAGCTATTCCACTTTACTTCGCTCAGGAAGATATTAGTTATCAAGGAAATCAAATATTTGGTTTGTTCCGAAGTGACAAATTAAAACCAGGACAAAATTTTGAAGTTACCTTATCCGGGATTTCAAAACAATACTTCAACTACATGAGAATATTAATTTCAATTGCTGGTAATAGTAGCGGAAGCCCATTCCAATCGCCATCTGCCACAGTTAGAGGAAATATAATTAATACTACTAATGATGCTAATTATCCTTTAGGTTACTTCAGTCTATCAGAGCAAGACTATAGAAATTACATTGTAAACTAATTTTATTTTATTATCAATTAAATGTCTTCACACCATATAGTTCGCGATGATCAAGAACCTGCATTAATTATTGCAAATGGCGCTGCGTGTAGCTATGAATTATTAGGACAATTACTAGAGTGGTCTCCATTAGTGGTGGTTTTGGATTCAGCTATGGAACGCGTGGTTGAACTCGGGATAAAAGTTGATGTTTTATTGGGCGATTTTGATCGAGGTTTTGATGCTAATTATTACAAAGAAACTCACTATCCTATTGAGATTATCCATACTCCTGATCAAAATAAAACCGATCTAGAAAAAGCATTTGATTACCTGCATGCTAGAAACATTCCAGCTGTTAATGTGGTTTGGGCAACAGGAAAACGAGCCGATCATACAATTACCAATCTTACCACTATTGCCAATTATCGCGACAAACTCAAAATTGTAATTATAGACGATCATTCAAAAGTGTTTTTGATGCCAAGGAAGTTTGAAAAGTGGTACACTGAAAAAACTGCAATCTCTTTAATACCAATTGGAAAAGTAACGGGAATTAATTCTACTAACTTACATTACCCATTGAAAGAAGATACTTTAACGATGGGATATAGAACCGGAAGTAGTAATTTTGTTACCAATGACGGTATTGTAGTTATTGAACATGAAACTGGCGATTTATTGCTTATGGAATGTTTGGATTAACCCAATTACAACTTTACATTCCTTATCTTTGGCACAAATGAAAAAAGAAAAAATCACGACCGAGAAAGTCAATCTTCATCCAAGAAACACGCACAGATTTGGTTATGATTTTGAAAAATTAATACAATATTGTCCTGAATTAAACGACTTTGTTTTTACTAACCAATACGAAACACAAACCATTGATTTTAGTAATCCTGAAGCGGTAAAATTATTAAATAAAGCACTTTTGATTTCGGAATATGAAATCCATAATTGGGATATTCCAAAAAACTACCTTTGCCCACCCTTACCAGGAAGAGCCGATTACCTCCATTATATTGCCGATTTATTAACAGAATCCAATTCTGGAATTCTACCCGAAGGCGAGAGTATTCAAGGCCTTGACATTGGAATTGGAGCGAATTGCATTTATCCTATCATTGGAAACACCAACTATGGTTGGAGTTTTGTAGGTTCCGACATTGATGAAAAAGCACTTCAAAACTGCAAAGTGATTATTGGACAAAATGAGAAACTAATGGATTATATTAGTTTGCAATTGCAAACGGAACCTCGTTTTATTTTTAAGAATATCATAGCTCACGAAGACAGATTTACATTTACTATTTGTAATCCACCTTTTCATGCGTCAGCGATGGAAGCTGCTAAAGCAAATATCAGAAAAACCAATAATCTAGAAAATACGAAATCTAATCAGCCATCATTAAATTTTGGTGGACAAAGCTCAGAATTGTGGTGCGACGGAGGTGAAATCCGTTTCTTAACCCAAATGGTTTATGAAAGTGCAAAATTTCCTATGAATTGCTTTTGGTTTACTACATTAGTATCTAAAAAAGAAAATTTGAAGAGCATATACAAAACGTTGCAAAAAGTAAATGCTGTAACCATTAAAACCATTGAAATGGCTCAAGGCCAAAAAACAAGCCGTTTTGTAGCATGGACCTTCTTATCTGAAAACCAACAGAAAAGCTGGAAGTTTTAAGTTATTGACATCCTGTTATTTTACAATTCCTTTGTACCTTTGTTTTCAAATTTTGAATCCCTATATTAAATGAAATTCCAAGTTGTTTCCGATTATCAACCTAAAGGCGACCAACCTCAAGCTATTGAGAAATTGGCCCGCGGGATTGTTGATGGAGAAAAATTTCAAACATTGCTTGGAGTTACTGGTTCTGGAAAGACGTTTACAGTAGCTAATGTTATCGAAGAAATTCAAAGACCTACTCTAGTTTTAGCACATAATAAAACACTTGCCGCTCAATTGTATTCCGAATTCAAACAGTTTTTTCCAAATAATGCGGTAGAATATTTTGTTTCCTACTACGATTATTATCAGCCAGAAGCTTTTATGCCAGTGACGGGAGTTTTCATTGAAAAAGATTTATCTATCAATGAGGAATTAGAGAAAATGCGACTGAGTACTACCGCTTCCCTACTTTCTGGGCGAAGAGATATTTTGGTTGTAGCTTCGGTTTCGTGTTTGTATGGTATTGGAAATCCCGTAGAATTCCAAAAAAATGTAATTTCAATTGAGCAAGATCAAATAATTTCCCGAACTAAATTCCTACATTCTTTAGTACAAAGTTTGTATTCTAGAACAGAAGCTGAATTTACTCCAGGAAATTTCAGAATTAAAGGCGATACCGTAGAAGTATATCCTAGTTATGCTGATGATGCTTATAGAATTCACTTCTTTGGGGATGAAATTGAAGAAATTGAAAGTTTCGATATTAAAACGTCACAGGTAATTGAAAAGTTTGAAAAGTTGACGATTTACCCAGCGAATATGTTTGTGACTTCGCCCGATGTATTGCAAAATGCCATTTGGGAAATCCAACAAGATTTGGTAAAACAAGTTGATTATTTTAAAGAAATAGGCAAACATCTTGAAGCAAAACGTTTAGAGGAACGAACCAATTTTGACCTGGAAATGATTCGAGAACTGGGATATTGTTCAGGAATTGAGAATTATTCTCGTTATCTTGATGGTCGCCAACCAGGAACAAGACCGTTCTGTTTGATTGATTATTTCCCTAAAGATTTCTTGATGGTAGTCGATGAGAGCCACGTGACCTTATCGCAAGTTCATGCAATGTATGGCGGTGATAGAAGCCGAAAGGAGAATTTAGTGGAGTATGGTTTCCGACTTCCTGCAGCGATGGACAATCGACCTTTGAAATTTGAGGAATTTGAAGCAATGCAAAACCAAGTGATTTATGTCTCTGCAACTCCTGCCGATTATGAATTACAAAAATGTGATGGTGTTTATGTGGAACAGATCATTCGCCCTACCGGATTGCTCGATCCGGTGATAGAAGTGCGCCCGAGTTTGAACCAAATTGACGATTTGATTGAAGAAATTCAATTGCGTTGTGAGTTGGATGAACGCGTTTTGGTAACCACATTAACCAAAAGAATGGCGGAAGAATTGGCAAAGTATTTAACGAAAGTGAGTATTCGTTGCCGTTATATTCACTCTGATGTCGATACATTAGAGCGTATAGAAATAATGCAGGATTTGAGAAAAGGAATTTTTGATGTTCTTATTGGTGTGAATTTACTTCGTGAAGGTTTGGATTTACCTGAAGTTTCATTGGTAGCGATTTTAGATGCTGATAAAGAAGGATTTTTGAGAAGTCATAGATCACTTACTCAAACAATTGGTCGTGCAGCAAGGAATTTGAATGGTAAAGCGATTATGTATGCGGATAAAGTTACAGCTAGCATGCAAAAAACGATTGACGAAACCAATTATCGCAGAAACAAACAAATTAATTTTAATACAGAAAACAATCAAGTTCCTACGGCATTGAATAAGAAAATTGAAAGTGCCTTTACCAAAAATCCTTTGGTGGATCACGAATTGGGATTGGAAATTGCTAAAGCTGCGGAACCAGAAACAGAATATTTGCCGAAAGCAGAGATTGAAAAACGCATCCGTGAAAACCGAAAAGCGATGGAAAAAGCAGCTAAAGACTTGGATTTTATGCAAGCCGCAAAATTGAGGGATGTAATTAAGAAATTGCAAGAGCAGTTGGCTTAAAAAATTATAAATATGACAAGTAAATTAGCCCTTCTTTTTATTCTATTATTTACAATAAACATGGTATTTTCTCAAGAAAGTACCGCATCTAAAAATGTTTCTACTTTTTCAATTGAAGCACCACAATTAAATTGTTCCAAGAAAATATGGTTGTATTTACCGAAAGAATATACTACATCCAAAAAGAAATACCCAGTAATTTACATGCATGACGGTCAGAATTTATTTGACTCGAAAACATCGTATGTAGGGGAATGGAACATTGACGAGAAACTAGATAGTTTGCATGCTGATGTAATTGTGGTAGGAATAGAACACGGAAATGAAAAGAGAATTGACGAATTAACACCCTATAAAAACGAAAAATATGGTGGTGGAAATGGTGATAATTACCTAGAATTTATTGTGAAAACACTGAAACCTAAAATAGATTCCACCTATAGAACTAAGTCCAATACAATGAATACCGTAATTATGGGAAGTTCCTTAGGCGGTTTAATTTCCTATTACTCGTTATTAAAATATCCGGAAGTATTTGGTAAAGCTGGGGTATTATCACCGGCATTTTGGATCAATCCTGAAGTATTTGATTTGACAAAAAACACCAAAACCTTAGATTCAAAAATGTACTTTTTGTGCGGTGACAAAGAAAGTACGGATATGGTTCCCGATGTAAACAAAATGGAAATCCTAGTTTCGGATATACGTTGCAGCTGTAGGCATTTGACACGTAAAAAAATAGTAAAAGGCGGACAGCATAATGAAAAATTATGGCGTGATAATTTTGTAACCGTCTTTAAATGGTTGAAAATTTAAAGTGTTTTTAGAAACGACTCAAAATAGGAAACTGGTTTTAAATCCAATAAATCTTCACGGTGTTTCGATAAGAAATCATAATCTAAAGTGTCAATAGAATCTATAGTATTGAAGATTTCAGGTAATTGTCCTTGTGCTTTTTTGAAAACAAATCCCAAACCATGATCGGTATTTAATACAAAAGCCGAAAGTTCTGGATGGTTTTTTCTGATGTAAACGATCGTTTTCCAAACATCACCATTCCAAATGTTTTTCCAATCTTTATGATTTTCTAACTCTTTTCTCGCATGATCTATAGAAATTGCAGGATGAGCAGCCAATGCATCTAAAGGATTACAATCATGCAATACGATAACACCATCATCATCAAGGAATTTAAGAGTATTAACAGTATCCAAAAGCGATTGCTCATAGGTATGTAGTCCGTCAATAAATGCTAAATCAAGAATATTAGCTTCTAACAGTGCCTTGTTTTCAGCAAAAAAAGCATCGCTAGTTACTTCAAAATAATCGTTTTTAAGTGTGTGAGGATTTAAAATACAAGCTCTCACTTTTTTCCACAAACTAAAATTAAAAAAAGGATCTACACCAAAACGTCTTTTGGTTCCTACAATATTAAAGAGACATTTCCCTCGGTTCACCCCTATCTCAAGGTAATTTTGTACATTTTTCTTTTTTATGATTGCGTTTAAAACTTGAATTCTTGTCATCTTTAATTATAATTTAATAGCATTACTTTATCGAAGCGCTAATTTAGGATAAAATGTTGACATCAAAATAATGAATTGGATTATTTACTTCATTAATTACTATTAGAGCCGCTTTATAATTATATTTGCAAAAAATAGTTACAATGAAAATGACAAATAACGACATCCTGAAAAAACTTCGTGTGGCATTAATGCTTCGGGATGATCAAATAGTAGAAATCTTAGAATTAGTAGATTTTAGAATTTCGAAATCAGAATTGGGTGCGTTCTTCCGTGCTGAAGATCATGAAAATTACATGGAATGTGGCGACCAAGTATTACGTAATTTCTTAAACGCCTTGGTATTGCACCTTCGAGGAACAAAGGAAAATCCAAAAAATCCTTCTGATGTTTTGAATAAAAATAAAAAAGAGGTAATTTCAAGTAATCAAGATATTGAGAAATCTAGAGGCGATCAACGGCCAGCAAAAAGTCCAGCGGCAAAAAAGCCTTTTAAAAAGCATACTTCAAATAAGTCAACCCCGAAAGTTCAAGTAGTTGAAAAAGTTTATTTCAAGAATGGTAAAAACAAAAAATCCTAATCTTACGATTAGGATTTTTTTATAATTTGAACATTATATAATTAAGAAAGTGCTGCTTTTACTTGGTCAGCTGCTTCTTGAAATTCAACAGCTGATAAAATTGGCATTCCTGAATTGTCAATTAATTCTTTTGCTATCACGGCGTTGGTACCTTGCAAACGAACAATAATAGGCACTTTAATTGCATCCCCCATGTTTTTGTAGGCATCAACTACTCCTTGAGCTACTCTATCACAACGTACAATACCTCCAAAAATATTGATTAAAATTGCTTTTACGTTAGGGTCTTTTAAGATAATTCTAAAAGCCAATTCTACTCGTTTAGCATCTGCAGTTCCACCAACGTCTAAGAAATTTGCTGGTTCAAAACCTGCATATTTAATTAAGTCCATTGTTGCCATTGCCAATCCTGCACCATTCACCATACAACCTACTGTTCCATCTAAATCTACATAATTTAAACCTGCGGCCTTAGCTTCAACTTCAATTGGATTTTCTTCACGAACATCACGGAATTGAGCATAAACTGGTTGACGATATAACGCATTGTCATCTAAATTTACTTTTGCATCAACAGCGATTATTTTATTATCAGAAGTTTTTAATACTGGGTTAATTTCAAACATGGAAGCATCGCAACCGATGTAAGCGTTATAAAGAGACGCAACGAATTGAGTCATTTCTTTAAATGCATTTCCTGAAAGACCTAAATTAAATGCAATTCTCCTAGCTTGAAATGCCTGAAGTCCAACAGTTGGATCGATTTCTTCAGTGAAAATTAAATGTGGCGTGTGCTCGGCAACTTCTTCAATATCCATTCCACCTTCTGTAGAATACATAATCATATTACGACCATTACCTCTATTTAATAAAACTGACATATAGAATTCTGAAGTTTCAGAATCACCAGGATAATAAACATCTTCCGCAATTAATACTTGGTGTACCGTTTTACCTTCAGCTGAAGTTTGAGGCGTGATTAATTGCATACCAATAATTTGACCCGCAATTTCTTCCACTTGCTCTAAATTTTTAGCTAGTTTAACTCCACCACCTTTTCCACGTCCACCAGCGTGAACTTGCGCTTTGATTACATGCCATCCTGTTCCGGTATCTGCAGTTAATTGTTTCGCTGCAGCAACCGCTTCTTGAGGGTTGCTTGCAACATATCCACGTTGAATTTTTACACCATAGCTGGCTAATATTTCTTTCCCTTGGTATTCGTGTATGTCCATAATTGTTATATTACTTTTTGATCCCGACGATTCGGGTGCACAAAAATAAAACAATTCAAGTTAAAAGCGAAATGTTTTTTCTTAATAAATTCAATTAGAAATTAATTAATAATAAAATGAAATTTTGATCATAAAATTCCTATTTGATTTTGAAAATTGAACTCAATTAACAGATAGCAAATAATCAATCAAAGTATAAAATGTTACAAATATAACAAATTGTTATTTTTTGTGAATTATTGTAAAATTACTTTGATAGTGTGGTTGAGACCAATAAATTTGCCAAAAAAATAAAAAAACATGCAATCACAAGATTTAGTAAAGTTAGCTGAGGAATTCGGAAGTCCATTGTATGTATATGATGCCGAAAAAATCAAATCACAATACAACCGTTTAAGCAAGGCATTTTCAAAAGTGCCAAGATTAAGAATAAACTATGCTGTAAAGGCGTTGTCAAATATTGCAATTCTTCAATTACTTAAATCTATAGGATCAAACTTAGATACTGTTTCAATTCAAGAAGTTAAATTGGGATTGTATGCTGGATTTAATCCGGAACAAATTATTTACACACCGAACGGAGTTTCATTTGAAGAAATAGAAGAGGCTGCCGGATTAGGAGTTCAAATCAATATTGACAATCTTTCTGTTTTAGAACACTTTGGAACAAAACACCCTACTGTTCCCGTTTGCATTCGTATTAATCCACATGTTATGGCTGGTGGAAATTCTAATATATCTGTAGGCCACATCGATAGTAAATTTGGTATTTCAATCCATCAAATGCCACATATCCTTAGGATTGTAGAAAATACAAAAATGCATATCAATGGAATTCACATGCACACCGGATCTGATATTTTAGATATTGAAGTATTTTTATATGCTGCAGAAATTTTATTTGAAGCGGCAAATAATTTTAAAGAATTGGATTTTCTAGATTTTGGAAGTGGTTTCAAAGTACCTTATAATAAAGGGGATA
>CALPNL020000033.1 GCA_943324925.2 Chitinophaga pinensis
CATATCGGCACCTTCTTCGACATCCATAAGGGCTTCTTTAATGGCTTCAATGCGGTTGGCATAATCCATTTGGTAGGTTTTTTTGTCTTTTGGTATGTCTGCATTATCAACAGGTGCGCTGTCTAAAGCATCGCGAAATGGCCCGTAAAATGCCGAAGCATATTTAGCCGAGTAGCTCATAATTCCCACATTTTGAAATCCTGCAGCATCCAATCCTTGACGCAATCGTAACACGCGACCGTCCATCATATCGCTTGGAGCAACAAAATCGGCTCCCGCTTGTGCGTGGGAAACGGCCATTTTTACCAAAGCTTCATTAGTAGCATCATTCTCAATATCGCCATTCGCAATAATTCCGTCATGACCATAAATAGAATACGGATCCAAAGCCACATCGGGCATCACAATCATTTCTGGGCAAGCGCTTTTGATGGCTATGATGGCGCGTTGCATCAATCCGTTTGGGTTCCAAGCTTCTTTTCCAGTATTGTCTTTTAGCGATTCGTCGACTTTTACGTAAATGTTTACGGCACGAATTCCTAAAGCAAACAATTCTTTGACTTCTTCGACTGTTAAATCGATAGAACGACGAAAAATTCCTGGCATGGAAGGAATTTCGGTCTTGTAATTTTCACCTTCAGCGATGAACATTGGAAACATAAAATCGGATGGACTTAATGTTGTTTCGCGAACTAAACTTCTAATGGATTCGTTTATTCTTAAACGACGACCTCTTTGTAATGGAAACATATTTTATAGCTTTACAGCCTTTAGCTTTCAGCAATTAGCTGATGCGTTTAGCTTTGTTATTAATCCGTTTAGCATTTTTTTTACTTCTTCAACTTGAAATAATAATTTTTGACCATTTTCATTTTTAATAAAATCTAAGTCAATGCTTAATATTATTTGATATTCTAATTCGTTTGCAGAACCAAAAGCAATATAAAGAAATCTACAAAAATCTTTGTCAGAATTTCTTCCACATCCCTCTGCTATATTTGTTGGAATTGAACTTGAAGACCTTTTTATCTGACTAATTAATCCGAACAGTTCCTCTTTTGGGAATAAAATTACATTTCGATAAATATCAAGTGTTAACTGATGTGATTTTTCCCAAACTAAATATTTTTTATAATCTCTCATTTTTTTGGCGTTTAGTTATAGACTTATTTTTATTGCAATATATTAATTTTATCAACTAGTAGCTGACAGCTAAAAGCTAACTGCTGATAGCCAATCTTTTGGATTCTCCAAAACTTGAATTAACTTTTCTTCCTCACTTCCTTTTTCGGGATGATGGTCATATACCCACTGAACGTGTGGTGGCAAACTCATCAAAATACTTTCTATTCTTCCATTGGTTTTTAAGCCAAAAAGAGTGCCTTTGTCGTGAACTAAGTTGAATTCTACATAACGACCACGACGGATTTCTTGCCACTTTCTTTGTGCTGAAGTGTAAGGCAAATTCTTTCTTTTTTCGACAATTGGAACATAGGCTTCTAGAAAACTATTGCCGACTTCGGTTACAAAATGGTACCAATCTTCCATCGACATATCTTCATTTTCTTTGCAATAATCGAAAAATAAACCGCCAATTCCTCTAGCCTCATTGCGATGCGCATTCCAAAAATAGTCGTCACATTGTTTTTTATATTTTGGATAAAAATCCGGATTGTGTTTGTCGCATGCGGTTTTGCAGGTTTGATGAAAGTGTTTTGCATCTTCTTCAAATAGATAATAAGGCGTTAAATCTTGACCGCCACCAAACCACGAATTGATCACATTTCCGTTATCATCATACATTTCGAAATAACGCCAATTCGCATGAACCGTTGGCACCATTGGACTTTTAGGATGAATTACCAAACTCAATCCGCAGGCAAAAAAATCAGCTTCACCCACATTGAATAGTTTTTGCATGCTATCCGGTAATTTTCCGTGTACCGCCGAAATATTCACACCGCCTTTTTCAAAAACCGCTCCGCTTTCTATTACGCGTGTTCTTCCTCCACCGCCTTCTGGACGTTCCCAAATGTCCTCACTGAATTTAGAGATACCATCTGAAGCTTCCAATCCAGCACAGATTTGGTCTTGGAGGGTTTGTATGTAGTGGTAGAATTTATTTTTCATTTTTTAAAGCTTAAAGCTAACAGCTATCTGCTGACAGCTATTTTTTGTATTCCTTCACTGCATCCACAAATGCCTTTGCGTGATCTACAGGAATATTTGGTAAAATTCCGTGACCTAAATTAACTACGTATTTATCTTTTCCGAATTCGTCAATCATTTGGTGAACCATTTTCTTGATCACAGGAATTGGCGAAAGCAAACGACTAGGGTCAAAATTTCCTTGTAAGGTGATGTTTCCGCCCGATAAATATCTTGCGTTTCTTGCCGAACACGTCCAATCTACACCCAAAGCTGAAGCTCTGCTTTTTCCCATTTCACCCAAGGCAAACCAACATCCTTTTCCGAAAACAATCACGTGCGTTTCATCTGCCAAAGCTTCTACAATTTGGTTGATGTATTTCCAAGAAAATTCTTGATAATCAACTGGCGAAAGCATTCCACCCCAAGAGTCGAAAATCTGAACGGCGTCAACACCTGCTTTTACTTTTTCTTTCAAATATAAAATAGTGGTATCAGTAATTTTTTGCAGTAAAACGTTTGCCGCAACTGGATTTGAAAAACAAAATCCTTTGGCAGTATCAAAACTTTTGGAGCCTTTTCCCTCTACAGCATAACAGAAAATCGTCCATGGTGAACCTGCAAAACCAATTAATGGAACTTCATCGTTCAACATTTCTTTGGTTAATTTAATGGCGTCCATTACGTAGCCTAAAGTTTCATGAATATTAGGAACAATCACTTTTTCGACATCTTGAATGGTACGAATTGGGTTCGGTAAAAATGGCCCAATGTTCTCTTTCATCAATACTTCAATTCCCATTGCTTGAGGAACAACCAAAATATCCGAGAATAAAATAGCTGCATCTGGAGCAATTCTACGAATGGGTTGAACGGTAATTTCAGCCGCTAATTCTGGAGTTTGACAACGCGTAAAAAAATCATATTTGTCACGCAAAGCGATGAATTCTGGCAAGTATCTTCCTGCCTGACGCATCATCCAAACCGGAGGGCGTTCTACAGTTTCTCCTCGTAATGCTTTTAAAAATAGGTCGTTCTTTATCATTTATTTTGCTTTAAGCTAAAAGCTAAATGCTCTAAGCTAATTTTTATTTATTTAAATTCTGCAATTGCATCCTCAATCACTTCTTCAATGGAAGGATGATTTGCAACGATTATATTTTTTACTGTATTTGGTATAGCTGCCGCGGTAGTTTCACCAATGCAAAAACAGATTTCTTTTTTTAATTTATTTTCCATCAAATAACTTTCTACTCCCGAAGGACTAAAAAATAAAATCGCTTCAACAGTATCTTTTATTTTTTTTGGCGTCAAAGATGTTTCGTAAACCTGAATTTCATTGAACTTTATTTTCGCTTCTTTTAGTGCTTTTGGCAAGGTTTCTTTTCGCAAATTCCCACTGAAAAAGGTGTAGTTTTCATTGGCATAAATCAACGTGATTATTTCAGCTAAATCAGCAGCGTAATCAACGTATACAATAACATTAAATCCGTTTTCTTCTAGTAATGCCTTTGTTTTTATACCAACGCAAAAAACATTTTTTGATTTTAATTCTAGGCATTTAGGATGAAGCAAAACACTTTGAGCGGCATTTTGACTTGTAAAAATTAAGTTGGAATTGATTTCAGTAAGGTCAAAATTTTGATTTTTTGTAGCAATAAAATCGTCTTCAATAACTGAAAAATAGGCGTTTTCTAAAGTTTCTCTTTGAGATGGAGAAAGCACTTTTGTAGACAATATAGGAACCAAGCTACTCATCTTTTTTAAGAGATTCTTTAATGTTAATCATCAGTTCTTCACCGCCATTACTTAAAATTTCTTTAGCCAATTCAAATCCGATTTTCTTCCATTGTTCAATTGGTACTACTTTTTCAACTTCAATTTTTTGCGTTCCATTAATGGAGAAAAGAGCTCCTTTAAACTCGATGGTGTCTTCAGTAAATTTTGCTATTGCTCCAATTGGCGCGGTACATCCGCCTTCCAATGTTCGCAAAAACTGTCTTTCAATGTAGGTGCAAATATCGGTTTCTAAATCGTTTAATTCCGAAACTGCTTGCCAGCAGAATTCGTCATTTGCCATTGCTAAAACCACCATTGCGCCTTGAGCAGGTGCTGGAATCATCCAGTCCAAAACTTCGTATTTTTCTGGTTTAACTCCGATTCTCTCTAATCCCGCTGCCGCAAATATGGCTCCGTTCCAATCATTATCATTCAGTTTTTGCATTCTCAAATTCACATTTCCACGTAAATCGACCACTTTATGATTTGGATATTTATGCAACCATTGTGCTTGACGACGCAAACTTCCGGAGGCAATTGTAGCTTCTTGGGAAAGAAAATCTAAATTGGTTTTATAAAGCAAAAGGTCTTTTTCGTTGGCTCTTTCTAGAACTGCCGCTTGAACAATTCCTTCTGGTAAAGCAGTAGGAACGTCTTTCATGGAGTGAACGGCAATATCAACTTGACCATTAATCATAGCAATATCCAGAGTTTTTGTGAAAATCCCTGTAATTCCTAATTCATATAAGGGTTTGTTTAAAACAATATCTCCAGTAGATTTTACCGCAACAATTTCGGTTTTATAGCCTAAATCGTTTAATTTTTTTTCTACTGTGTGCGCTTGCCAAAGTGCTAATTCACTATCTCGAGTTCCGATACGTATCACTTTTTGAGCCATTGTTAAGTAGTTTTGAAATCTTTACTTTAAGATTTTAGGATAATGTGATTTTATACTTTTCTTCTATTTCTGAAGTTTTTTTAACGGGTAATTGATTCCCAATTTGGAAAACCTTTTCAATGAATTCGATGCTTTCATCAACAGAAGTGTTTTCGTCTTTTAGGTGACTAGCAAAATGATTGGTAATTTTTTGAATAATTCTAGCACTGATTAATTCGGCTTGTTCTTCATCAAAATTTGGAAGTTTCTTGCGATGGTATGTCAGTTCGTTTTCAACGATATCATTCAATTTTGCTTTTAAAGCGTGAATAGTTGGCGCGTGTTTTCTGCCATTCATCCAAATATTAAATTCCATTTTGAAATCTTCAATAATCGCTTCTGCAGCAGGAATATGTTGTTTCCTTCTTTCTAAAGTATCGTCGGTCATCTGTGATAAATGGTCCATGTGAATTAAAGTTACCCCTTCTAAATCGGTTACATTTTCATGAACGTTTTTCGGAATCGATAAATCTAGGATTAAGATTGGCTTTTTAAGATTCAAAATAGCTTTGTCGATTGTAGGATTTTGAGCGCCAGTTGCCACTACAACCACATCGGCTTTTTGAAGTTCCAAATGCAATTCTGCATAATCTTTAACGATCAAATTCAATTTTCCTGCTAGTTTTTCTGCTTTATCTTTTGTTCTATTGATCAGTGTAATTTGTTCGTTTTTGGTATGTTTTACCAAATTCTCACAGGTGTTTCTTCCAATTTTTCCTGTGCCAAATAGTAAGATGTTTTTGTTTCCAATATCCTCTACATTTTTGATGATATATTGAACCGACGCAAAAGAAACAGAAGTGGCACCAGAGCTAATTTCGGTATCGGTTTTGATTTTTTTGCTTGCTTGAATTACGGCATTGATCAACCGATCTAAATAGGTGTTTATCAATCCTAATTTTCTTGATTCGGCAAAGCTCAATTTTAGTTGGCTTATGATTTCAAAATCCCCTAGAATTTGACTGTCTAAGCCGGTTCCCACTTGAAAAATATGATTGATTGCTTCTTGCCCTTTGTAAATAAAACCAAATTCTTGAAATCCTTCCACCGTTCCTTGGCTGTGTTCGCAGATAAGTTTTATCAGTTGGAATGGGTGTTCTGCAAAACCATAAACTTCGGTTCTATTGCAGGTTGAAGTCACAACCAAACTCTCAACACCGTCTAGCTTCGCTTGTTTTAATAAACGAGTTTTAGCAGCAGAATCCAAACTAAATTTACCTCTGATTTCGGCATCTGCTTTTTTATAGCTTAAGCCTACAGAATAAAAATAGAGCTGTTTCGATGGATTGTTTTTCATAAATGTACTTTCAAAAAGTTCAGCAAAATTATAGCTATAGTTTTTATAAAAACAACGCTTAAAGGACTATTTGTGTCGCTAAGAGATTTTTTGTCTTTAAATCGTTATTTTTGCATTAATATTTTTATTTTTGCACTAAAATAGGATAGTTTAAGCCTGTTTATTTAGATGCATTCTAAATAAAAAAGTAATCAAAATCGTGTTTTTTAAATAAAAAAAATATCGCTATGGGTTCTCAAGAAGTAATAAAAATTGAAGATGATTTTATCTTAATTCGCTTTCAAAACGATGAAAACGAACCTTTTCATGTGGAAAAACAAATAAGTCAAGGGCTTATTCAATTTCATTTTGGAATTAAAGGCAAAGCAAAATTTATTTTTAATCAAGGCAATTACACCCTGGATTTAAAGGAAGAAAAAGCGCTATTGCTTTATAATCCTCAAAAAGAATTGCCTTTGAATTTGATATTGGAACCTCAGACTTGGGTAATTTCTGTAATCATTTCGATCAAAAAATTCCATGCCTTATTTTCTACTGAAGCCAGTTATATTCCATTTTTAAGTGGTGAAAACCAAGATAAAAAATATTATAACGAAAGTGATATCAGCCCTTCAATGGCTATTGTATTGAGCCAATTGTTTCATTATAATTTGCATCCAAATATAAAAAACCTCTATTATAAAGGAAAAGGATATGAATTATTGAGCTTGTATTTCAATCGTTCGGAAGATCCAGATGCGGAGCAATGTCCGTTTTTAATTGACGAAGAAAATGTCATGAAAATTAAAAAAGCGAAGGAAATTGTTATTGCAAATATGGCAGAACCACCAGGATTACAAGAATTAGCCGACCAAGTAGGGTTGAATTTGAAGAAATTAAAAATGGGTTTCAAACAAATTTATGGAGATACCGTTTATGGCTTTCTTTTTGATTACAAAATGGAATGTGCTCGAAAATTATTAGATAGCGGTTCTTATAATGTCAACGAAGTAGGTTTGAAAATTGGTTACAGCACGGGAAGTCATTTTATAGCGGCTTTCAAAAAGAAATTTGCAACCACGCCAAAAAAATATTTAATGGCAATTAACCCCAACACATAAATCAAAATAAAATTAGATAATCATAACAATAGAAAGTAAGTTTAATTTACTTTTATAAATAAATATAAAAATATGAAAGGTGTATTATTAGTCAATTTAGGCTCTCCAGAAAGTCCAACTCCAAAAGATGTTAAGCCGTATTTGGATGAATTTTTAATGGATAAATACGTAATTGACGTTCCTTTTTTGCTTCGCGCTTTATTGGTTCGCGGGATAATTTTACAAACGAGACCTAAGAAATCAGCTGCAGCGTATGCAAAAATTTGGTGGGAAGAAGGGTCGCCATTAGTTGTTATTTCTGAAAGAATGCAGAAAAAAGTACAGCAACTATCTTCAATTCCGGTTGGTTTAGCGATGCGTTATGGCAAAATGTCCATCTTAAAAGGATTGCAAGAATTGAAAGACAAAGGTGTTGACGAAGTGCTGTTGTTTCCGTTGTATCCGCAACACGCGATGGCCTCTACAACGACCATTTTAGAATTGGCCGAAGAGCATAGAAAAAAGTATTTCCCTGAAATGAAATTCACCATTGTACCTGCGTTTTATAACAAACCAGATTACATTTCAAGTTTGTCACATTCTATCAAAAAGCATTTAGAAGGATTTGAATACGATCATTTATTGTTTTCGTATCACGGAATCCCGGAGCGCCACATTCGTAAAACGGACATTACCAAATCACACTGCAAAATTGATGGATCTTGTTGTAACACGCCTTCCCCGGCACACGAATTTTGTTACCGTCACCAATGTTATGAAACGACAAAACAGGTCGTGAAATATTTAGGAATACCAGAAGGAAAATACAGCCAAACCTTCCAATCTCGATTGGCGGGCGACAAATGGTTGACTCCGTACACCGATGTGGAAGTAAACAAAATGCCTAAAAAAGGGATTAAGAATTTGGCAGTAGTAACTCCAGCGTTTGTTTCTGATTGCTTGGAAACTTTGGAAGAAATTGCAATGGAAGCTAGCCACGAATTTAAAGAAAACGGTGGCGAAAATTTCATGGCAATTCCTTGTATGAATGATGGTGACGAATGGTGCCAGACTGTAGCGAATTGGATTGAAAATTGGGCCAAAAATTAATATAATTTAGTAAATGGAATATTACAACTACCTAAAATCGCTTCATCTTATATTTGTAATCACCTGGTTTGCAGGGCTTTTTTACATTGTGCGACTTTTTGTTTACCAAATTGAAGCCAACGATAAGCCATCGCCTGAAAAGGAAATCTTGCAAAATCAATATAAGATAATGACGTACAGATTGTGGTACATTATTACTTGGCCAAGTGCGGTTTTAGCAACCGTTTTTGCGCTTTCATTATTGCATTTAAACCCAGATTTAATAGGAATGTCTTGGATGCAAGTGAAATTAGTTTTTGTAGTTTTATTGTTTATTTATCATTTTAAATGCCACCAAATTTATTTGCAATTGCAAAATAATGAAGTTAAATATACTTCCAATTTTATGCGTTTGTGGAATGAAGGGGCAACAATAATTCTGTTTGCAGTTGTTTTTTTAGTGGTTTTAAAAAATGCTTTCAACTGGATTTATGGAGTAGTAGGAATCTTTCTTTTTTCAATAATTATAATGTTAGGATTTAAAATGTACAAACGAATTCGGGAGAAAAACAAGTCGTAAATTATGGCAGCTAATTTCAAAATGTCAATGCTTTCCCTTCGAACTAGGATTTTCCTTTCGATGATTGTATTGGTTTTGATAGCGTCCGTTTTAATGGCTTCCATTTCGATTATTCAGTTTAAAAACGAATCCAAAGTTTACCATCGAGAGCGTTTAGAACGTAAGGAAACGGCAATTAACGAACATATAAATTATGTGCTTGCCAATACAACTTATCCACTTTCGGCCAACAATTTAGATTTGATTTTTAAAGATAAAATCCATGAATTGTCACAAATTCACGGTTTAGAAATTAATATTTTTGGATTAGACGGAAAATTATTAAAATCATCAAAAGCTTCTTTTTCTGTTGATCCCGTTGCACCTCCAATTCCGAAATACATATTGAAATTGGTTCAGTCTTCCATAGAAAAAAGATATGTTGATATTAAAAATATAGACGGCGTAAAAAACCGTTCTTCCTATAGTATTATTAAAGATGAGAAGTTTAAACCACTTGGAATTTTGAACATTCCGTATGTGGAAGACGATAGTTTTTATGAAGCAGAACTTCAAAATTTCTTGATCAAATTGGGTCAAGTTTACGCATTTATGTTGGTTATTGCTTTTGGAGTAGCCTATTTCCTTTCAACCTATATCACCAAGTCTCTAAAAACAATTTCCGATAAATTACGAGACACCAGTTTAGACCAGAAAAACGAGAAAATTGTGCTTGAAGCAAATAGCAAAGAGATCAATTTGTTAATCCGTGCTTATAACGGAATGGTGAATGAATTAGAGGAAAGTGCCTTAAAATTAGCCCAAAGTGAAAGGGAAGAAGCTTGGCGCGAAATGGCGAAACAAGTGGCACACGAAATTAAAAATCCGCTTACGCCAATGCGATTAACGGTACAAAGTTTCCAAAGAAAATTTGATCCCAACGACCCTGATTTAAAGCAAAAGATAAACGATTATTCGAAAACTTTGATCCAGCAAATTGATACCATGAGTTCGGTTGCATCAGCGTTTTCTAATTTTGCATCGATGCCAGCGCAACAAAACGAAACCTTAAATGTGGTAAACGTGGTTGAATTGACTTTGGATATTTTCAATGAAGATTATATCGTTTTTGAAAGTGAAGAAAAAGAGATTATTTCTAAAATGGATCGGGCACAATTGATCCGTGTGATTACTAATTTAGTAAAAAATGCGATTCAATCTATACCAGAAAATCAATTTGAAAAGACCATTTTGGTATCGGTAAAGAAAGAAGAAAACAACGTTCTTATTTTGGTAAAAGATAATGGAATTGGTATTGAAGCCGAAAATATAGATCGAATATTTGAACCTAAATTTACCACTAAAAATAGCGGAATGGGATTAGGTTTAGGAATCATTAAGAATATTATTGAAAATTATAAAGGATCAATTACATTTGAAACAGCGTATGGAAAAGGAGCGACTTTCACTGTTTCTTTACCAATAATTAATTCATAAAATCAACAAAATGAACTACGAAAATATTTTAGTTTCTCAAGAAACAAATAGCGCAACGGTAACTATCAATCGTCCAACAAAATTGAACGCTTTGAATAAAACAACGATTATCGAATTGCAACACGCATTTACAAGTTTGGAAAAAAACAAAGCCATTAGAGTAATAATTCTAACCGGAAGTGGCGAAAAAGCCTTTGTTGCGGGTGCTGATATTTCAGAATTTGCTCATTTTTCTGAAAGTCAAGGTGCTGATTTGGCTTTGCAAGGGCAAACAGGATTATTTGATTTAATTGAAAATTTAAGTACCCCGGTAATAGCTGCAATTAATGGATTTGCCTTGGGCGGAGGATTAGAATTAGCCATGTCTTGTCATTTTAGAGTAGCTTCAGAAAATGCCAAAATGGGATTACCAGAAGTTACCCTTGGCGTAATTCCAGGTTATGGCGGAACGCAGAGATTGCCTCAATTAGTTGGAAAAGGGAAAGCCATGGAAATGATTCTTACCGCAGGGATGTTAAATGCTGAAGAGGCAAAGTCCTATGGGTTAGTTAATTATGTACTTCCACAAGAAAACCTTTTAGGCTTTTGTATGGAAATGGGTCAGAAAATTAGTAAAAATTCTCCTGTTGCAATTGGCTATGCCATAAAAGCCATAAATGCCAATTTTAAAGAAGGTGTAAATGGTTATAAAACGGAAATTGAAGCTTTTGGAAAATGTTTCGCAACCGAAGATTTTAAAGAAGGAACAACTGCTTTTTTAGAAAAAAGAAAACCTGATTTTAAAGGGGAATAAATTATTTCTCACCGTTCCATTCACTATAAAACTGGTTTAAAAATAGCTCCATAAATTCGTGACGTTGGGCTGCAATTTCTCTTCCTGTTTTTGTGTTCATTTTATCTTTTAAAAGCAACAATTTTTCATAAAAATGATTAATTGTTGGAGCATCAGAATTTTTATATTCTTCTTTACTCATGTTAAGATTTGGTGCGATCTCAGGGTTGTAAATCGCTCTGTTTTTGAATCCGCCATAATTAAAAGTTCTAGCAATTCCAATAGCTCCTATAGCGTCTAAACGATCAGCATCTTGAACAATATCCAATTCTAAAGAACTAAATTTCTTGGTTTCATGACCCCCTTTAAAGGAAATATTTTCAATAATATTAACTACGTGAGCGATCGTGTTTTCATGAACATTTTTACTTTCTAAAAACAATCGAGCTTTTTTTGGACCGACAGTTTCGTCACCAGCATGGAATTTACTGTCGGCGATATCGTGAAGTAAAGCGCCTAATTGCACTATTAAAATATCGCAATTTTCCCCATTTGCAATAAGCGCAGCATTTTTATAAACGCGTTCTATATGAAACCAATCGTGTCCGCCTTCTGCATTTTCAAGCTCTTTTTTTACAAATGCAATGGTATCGTTAATTAGATTTTGTGTTATCATAAAATTATTTTTTAAAAAAAATGTTGAATCTTAAAGAGTTACTTCAAAATTCAACATTTATTCAGCCAAGTTGTTTGATTATATTCTTGCTGGTTCCACCCATTTAAAAACTTGAGATTCCTGAGGGATGATTAATCTTTCAGAAATTTTTGCCATTCTTGATGGAAGTTTCATCAAATAATCACGTGCTTTTTCTGCATCGTCTGTTAAATTTGAAATTTTATCAATTTCCCATTTATCGATTAATTTTTGCATGATTTCCACATAATCATTAGCGGTATAAACGCCAATTCTCTGAGCTGAATCAGAAAAATGTTCAAAAGCAGAGCTTATTTTCTCACCAGATTCTCTTAAAAATTGCGCTGGCATAACAATTTTTTGTTTCATCATATATTGAAAAGCAAGCATCATTTCACTTGGATCCACTTGAAAAATACGATTTACAAATTCACTATAAGCATGGTGGTGACGCATTTCATCGCCTGCAATCATTTTACAAATTTTTGATAATTTATTGTCGCCATACGATTTTGCCAACTGTGCCACACGGTTATGAGAAACATAGGTAGCTAATTCTTGGAAACTGGTATAAACAAAGTTTTTATAAGGGTCTCTTCCTGTACCAATATCAAAACCATCATTAATTAAGTGTTGGGTTGTCATTTCTACTTCACGCATATTCACTCGGCCCGACAAATAAAGGTATTTATTTAGCAAATCGCCGTGACGATTTTCTTCTCCAGTCCACTGGCGTATCCATTTAGACCAACCGTTTGCTTCAACTTGATCAACTCCTTCTACGTCCATTAACCAAGACTCATAGGTTGGTAAAGCTTCTTCGGTTATAGTATCACCTACCAAAGTTACCCAAAAATCGTAAGGTAAATCTTTAGCAATTTCTCTCAATTCTCTAACTTCTTCATAGAAATTTTCACTTTGTGAATTAGGTAAAAAATCGGTAGGCTGCCAAATAGTTTCCACCGGAATAAGATAATTATCTACAAAAGTGTCTACATTTTTTTCAAGAAATTGCATCACTTCGAGACGCATGTTTGTTATTGACATATTTTTTTATTTTAGAAGTATGGCCTAATTTTTAGAACCATAAATCAATTTATCTAAGTAATTATACTTTTAGTTATTAGGTCTTCTGTTATATTAGTTAATTCATCGCTATTTGAATTTTTAACAGAAATTGCTTCGTGAATAGTAAACTTTATTCTAATCCCGAGGCCGAAGGGCAAAAAGCCAAATTTAAAAAATTTCCACGAATTATTGATAGTAATTGGCACAACATATGCGGAAGGTGCGTATTTACAAAGAATTTTTAATCCGCTTTTGGCAAATTCTTTAGGCTTTCCTGTTCTTGTTCTTGTTCCTTCAGGGAAAATTACCGCTGACCGATTCGTTTTTTCAATATATTCAGATAACTTTTTGATTTCAATAATTGCTTGTTTTGGATCATTTCTATCAATTAAAACTGATCCACCATGATTTAAATTATAAGATATACTTGGAACCCCTTTTCCTAATTCTTTTTTACTTACAAATTTTGGATGAAACCTTCTCAAAAACCAAATGATTCCGATAATATCATACATGCTCTGGTGATTGGCAACAAAAATGATCGGGACCCCTTTTGGGATTAACTCTCGATTTTCAATTTTGAATGTTATTCCTAATAAATGGGCGATTCTTAGTAAAATAAAATTGAGGTAATCCACACTTTTTTTATGTGCTTGGTAACCAAATAAATTGAAGCAGATCCATTGGATAGGATGAAAAATAACTATCGTTAGCAAAAACAGAAGTAGGCTAATTATAGAAATTGGATAGGATATTATTTTTTCCATTGCTTTATTATTGCGGTCAAAAGTACGAAATAAAAATTTTGCAGTTGTTTTTTTTATGATTCTATATTCTTTATTAATTCACTACTTGCATCTTCAAAAAAAAGCACTATTTTTACTAAAAATAAGTGAAACTAAATGAAAGAAAAGATGAGTTCAGAAAAAGAAGCCAAATTAAAAGCCCTCCAACTTACATTAGACAAATTAGACAAGACTTATGGTAAGGGAACCGTAATGAAAATG
>CALPNL020000034.1 GCA_943324925.2 Chitinophaga pinensis
ATTCCCCACCAAACGCCCCAATAATGAGAGTCGCCTTGCGTAAGACTCTCTTTTTTGCCCCAGCCAATGGAAGGGGAAGAAGGCCAATAACGATTATTTTCTTTGGAGACTATTGAATCCAATACTGCGGGAATTTCTTTTTCAAACAATCGTTGGTAATTGTTCCAAATGGTTGTAGAATCATTTTTTGAATAGCGGTATTGTTTTTGCCAACCCCAGTTTTTCCAACCTTCATCTACTTCATTATTTCCACACCACAATGCAATCGAAGGATGATTTTGCAAACGAACTACTTGGTCTTTAACTTCTTGTTTTACATTAGAAACGAAGTCTTCATCACCGGGAAATAATGCGCAAGCAAACATAAAATCTTGCCATACTAATATTCCCTTTTGATCGCATAAATCATAAAATGCATCATTTTCATAAACACCACCTCCCCAAACACGAATCATATTCATATTGGATTTTACTGCAGTTTCAATTAGATTTTTATATTTTTTATAGGTCATTTTTGGCATAAATGATTCTGGCGGAATATAATTTGCCCCTTTCATAAAAACTTTTCTACCATTGACTTTAAAATAAAAACTCTTGCCAAGGGAATCTTTTTCTTGAACTAATTCGATGGTTCGTAGTCCAATTTGTAGTTTTTTCTGATCTAATATTTTTCCTTTTTTTCTAATTCGAATAGAGAAATAATATAAATTTTGTTTTCCCAATCCGTTGGGCCACCATTTTTTGGGATTATTAATTTGGTAAGGAATTTCTACTATTTGAATCCCTTTTTTAAGTGAAACAGTTTGTTTTTTATTATTAATTTCAATAGAATAAATTCCACCATTGACACATTTTACAGTTGTTTTTATTTTTAATTGGGCAACTTTATTGTTTAACTCCTCTTGGGAGTAGGAAACCGATTCCAATTGAGCTGAATTCCAAAAACGAATAGCTACATTTTTCCAAATTCCTGCAGTAACAAATCGAGGTCCCCAATCCCATCCAAATTGATAAGGAGCTTTTCTTACATAAACTTTCTCCTCACCAGGCAATACAAAAGGGGAGAGTGCCGCAGATTTTTTGGCTTTTTGTACCGATGATTCGAATTCAACACGAAGTGTATTACTGCCTTCTCGAAGTAATTTTTGAATAGGAATACGCCAAGTTCTAAACATATTATTAGCTTCTAAAACTAAGGAATCATTAAGATAAACTGAAGCGTCGGTATCTAATCCATAGAAAACAAGTTCTTTGTTTTGAGCGGCCAGCTCTTTTTTTGATACGCTAAATTTAGTTTGATATACCCAATATTGTTCTTCAATCCACTGCAATTGCTTTTCATTATTACCATCAAAAGGATCTTGAATTTGCTTATTCAAAAATAAATCGGTGTGAATAGTTCCAGGCACATGGGCTTTGCTCCAAACATTATCCGAAAATTTTTGAACCTTCCAATTTTCTTTTGAAAGCGATCGCTCCCAATTTTGAGTCCACCCAAAAACCGAATACAACACCACTACTAAATACCACTTTTTACTCATTAGTAATACAGTTTTTTATAGCGTTAATTTCAGTTAGATTTGCAACTTTTGTTGCATCGGTAATTGCTGATGTATGGTAATAGTTTGCTTTGGTAATGTGTTTTATTTTTGAAGCGTTGGAAGATCTTAAACTTCCTCCTGGCATTATTTCAATTTGATTTCCAAAGCGTTTAATAGCCTCTTGAACTTTTTCTACTCCCAACTCAATTCTAGATTCATGTCCAGAAGTTAATAGTGTTTTAAATCCAATAGCAATACAAGTATTTATCGCTTCAAAATAGTCCTCAGTGTAATCAATAGCTCTATGAAAGCTACAAGGCAATGGCTTTGCTAGGGAAACCAATTCAGAATTTCTTTCGAAATCTACTGTGTTATCTTGATTCAGGATTCCAAAAACAAAACCGTCAATTCCTGTATTTTTTAATTCTAAAATGCAACGCTTCATTTCTTCAAATTCAGCTTCGGAATAGAAAAAACCACCCCCTCTAGGCCGAATCATTACTAGTAATTCTTTTGGAAATAAACCTCTTGCTTTTTGTATATTCTCCAAACCAGGTGTTGTTCCACCAGCCTCAAAATCATCGCAAAACTCAACGCGATCGGCTTTGCTTTGAGCAACCACAGCCACAGATTCTAGGTTAAAACAAGCTACCTCCAATTTCATAGTACTATTTTAAATAAAAAGGTGCGTCAATTAATCTGTTACCGGTAGCATCATGAACCGCGTAATTAAATCCGCCCTGGATGCAGTAGGAACCAACTTCCCCAGATTTATTTAAGGCAATAAAACCTACTTGAATATCTGCTAGGTTCTTATTTCTTGCTTTCGTTAATTTGATTATCCTTTGAACCGCTTCTTCACAAGCTTGTTGTGGAGATTTTCCTTGGCGCATTAGTTCAACAACCAAATGAGAACCTGCAATTCGAATTACTTCTTCTCCGTGCCCAGTAGCAGTTGCAGCACCAATCTCATTATCTACATATAATCCAGCACCAATAATTGGCGAATCGCCAACGCGACCGTGCATTTTAAATGCCATTCCACTGGTGGTGCAAGCGCCTGATAAATTTCCATTGGCATCCAAAGCAATCATCCCAATGGTGTCGTGATTTTCAATATTGGCCTTTGGTACATATTCCGATTTTTTAAGCCATTCTTTCCATTCTTTTTCGGAATCGGCAACTAATAAATTCTCTTTTTTAAATCCTTGAGATAAAGCAAAATCTAATGCTCCTTTTCCCACGAGCATAACGTGTGGCGTTTTCTCCATTACCGCTCTTGCTACAGAAATAGGATGCTTTATGTTTTCCAAACATGCAACAGAACCAATATTGGAATGTTCATCCATAATGCAAGCATCTAAAGTGACATGCCCGTCTCGATCTGGTCGTCCACCATAACCCACACTTCGTTCATTAGGGTCACCTTCAGGAATTTTTACTCCTGCTTCAACAGCGTCTAAAGCCCGGCCATTTTGTTTTAAAATTTCCCATGCCGCCGCATTGGCTTCAATTCCGAAGCGCCAGGTTGAAACCACAATTGGTTTATTTATTTTTGTTGGAAAACTCAAATTGGTATCTGCTTTTACTCCTGTAAATGCCAATCCTACGCCTGCCACAGCAGCTGTTTTTATAAAGTCTCTTCTTGTTTTCATTATTCTACTTTTATTTCATCAATAAATAACCAAGCGGGTTCCCCAGCACCAGGATTTCCCTCTGCTATTTTCCCTTGATTGAATGCGTTTACTTTAATATATCTGATGTAAGCAGATGGAATTTCAACTTTTACAACCCCTTTAGAACTTTCGATTTCTTGAACTGCAATATTTCTTTCAGTAGAATAATCAATTCCATTTTCTGAATAAGAAACCGTAATTTGTTTCGGATAATAAATCCAACTTGCTGGGCTTGATAATACGTCAATTGTAATTGAATTTACTTTTTTTAGTGATCCTAAATCTATAGTTGCTATAGCATCTTTGCCCGAAAAACCAATCCAGTCTCTTCCAAATTTTCCTCTATCGCCATACATTCCGTCCACTAAACTAAAAGCACCATTTGCTTTATAGGAATTGCTAGGTTCTTCTTTTAAGGATACCGTTGCAGCCGTTGCCAAATGCGTTTCAAATTTTTGTTCTAAAATGGCACTCTTTTGGGTAGCACCTTCAAAACTTGCCGCTTTTAATGTGGTGTTTTTTTCTATTGTTATGGGTTTGGCAAACAATAAAGAGTTACTTGTAGGTTGCGATTCATCTAGAGTGTAAAATATTGAAGAGGAGGGATTTGCAGCTACTAATTCTACTTGAAGTAAATGATTCTCCGATGCAGAAATGTTTGCTTTTACTTCAAATAAGGCCTTGCTGTAATTCACTTTCATTTTGTCTAAAAGTGAAAAATGCAATAGCAATCGATTTTTAAAATTAGCATAATTGGAATAAGAGTCTTTTCCCCAAAGTACCTCCGATAATGCCGCCATTCTGGGCATAGCCATGTATTCTACTTTTGCAAAATCTTCCATGTATTCTGTCCAAACATTTCCTTGAGCACCTAAAATATAATTGCTTTCTTCTGCGGATAATTCAGTAGGAATTGGATTAAAATCATAAACAGTTTCTAGTGGAGTATATCCTCCAATAGCTAGAGGCTCCGTTTTTTGTTCCCCTTGATAATGGTCGAAATAGCAATGAGAACCGGGGCTCATAACCACAAAATGCTTTGCCTTTGCAGCTGCAATACCACCTTCGGTACCCCGCCAACTCATAACTGCGGCATTTGGCGCAAGGCCACCTTCAAGAATTTCGTCCCAACCAATAATTTTCTTCCTCTTATTATTAATGTGTTTTTCAATTTGTGATACAAAATAACTTTGTAATTCGTGTTCGTCTTTAAGTCCTTCTTTTTGAATTAGCGCTTGGCATTTTGCACATTGGTGCCATCTCGTTTTTGGGCATTCGTCACCACCAATATGTATATATTCAGAAGGGAATAGAGGTAAAACTTCGTCAAGAACTTCTTTTAAAAAGCGCATTGTGTTTTCATTTGGACAAAATACATCGTCTAAAACTCCCCATTTTGTTCCAACTTCAAAAGGACCTCCAGTACAAGAAAACTCAGGATATGCGGCTAGAGCAGCCGTTGCATGTCCCGGCATTTCAATTTCGGGTACTACGGTAATGTGTTTTTGTTTGGCGTATGCTACAATTTCTTTTATGTCTTCTTGAGTGTAAAATCCACCGTAGGGCTTTCCATCTAGGCGTTGCTCGTTGTAATGTCCAACCATAGATTCTTTTCTAAAGGCACCTATAGAAGTTAATTTTGGATATTTTTTAATTTCAATTCGCCACCCTTGATCATCGGTTAAATGCCAATGAAAAACATTCATTTTGTATAAAGCGAGATAATCGATGTATTTTTTTATATCAGATTTTGGAAAAAAATGTCTGGCAACATCCAAATGCATTCCACGCCATTTAAATTTTGGTTGATCTTTAATTGTCAAAGCAGGAATTGGTGAATTCGTATTAGAATAATATTCAATCAACTGGTTCAATGTTTGAATACCGTAAAAGTGCCCAGTTGAATTGAAAGCTTCAATGTTAATTTCTTTAGAATTAATATTAATTTTATATTCCTCGGAGTCTTTTTTTAATAATGGATTTAATGTCAGAGTAATGCTATTGATTGATTTTTTTGGAACAGGATTAATTTCCAATTCAAATCCTAATTGCTTTTGAATTACTTCCTGTAAGTATTGAACCTCTAGATTTCCTTTAGGTGCAATTAATATGGTTTGCTTTGTAATTGAAAATGGAGGGGTTTCTTTTAAACTAAGTAATTTAGGTTTAGGGATAATTGGAAGCGTAGACTGCGCGTTAATTGAATAACTTAACAAGAATAAAAACAAAAAGGCAATTTTTCTAAGCATAAAAAATAATTTTTAAATAGGTGTTTCTGTTTTTGTTAAAGTCAACAATAGGAATTGATGAGGGCAAAAAACAATATTTTATTTTGTATTGAATACCAAATGTAGTGAACTTTATCAAGTTAATTTTACTTTTTTTAATGCAAATCAATCGTAAATAGTTTAGCGAATTTATCATTGATATTAAACTATATTTGTATTTTAGTGCTCAGCATTATTTAAACTAGTTTGAATCCAATTCCATTTTTATTATGAACGAAATTATATGTCCAAATTGTACAAAAGCATTTAAAGTTGATGAGGCTGGATTTGCTGATATATTGAAACAAGTGCGAGACCATCAGTTTGAAGAGGAATTACAAAAAAGATTAAAACTAGCAGAAATTGAAAAGGATAGCGCTGTTAGATTAGCGGAAGCCAACCTTAAAAATGTACTCCAAGAAAATTTATCAAAAAAAGACATGGAGCTTTCTGAAAAGATAGCTGCAAAAGAAGCCGAGATAGCGGACATTAAATCCAAACTACAAAATGCGGAACTTCAAAAACAGCTGTCAGTAACTGAAGCGGTTCAAAAAATTGAGAAAGAACGCGATACTTTGGCGAATGATCTAAAAAGTAAGGAAACAGAAGCTCAATTGCTCGAAAAATCATTAAATGAAAAATTTGCAGCAGAGCTTAAGATCAAAGATGAAATCATCAAAATGAAAGAGGATGAAATTGATTTGCGCAAAGATTTGAAGCTAAAGCTATCCACTAAAATGATAGGAGAAACACTAGAGCAACATTGTGAAACTGAATTTAACAAATTACGTTCTACTGCTTTTCAAAAATCCTATTTTGAAAAAGACAACGATTCAAAATCTGGTACTAAAGGAGATTATATCTATCGTGAAAATGATGAACATGGAAATGAAATTATTTCCATTATGTTTGAAATGAAAAACGAAGCAGATGCTACTACAGTTAAAAGAAAGAACGAAGAATTTTTTAAAATATTAGATAAAAACAGGAACGAAAAAAAATGTGAGTATGCTGTTTTGGTTTCAACATTAGAAGCGGAAAATGACTTGTATAACATGGGTATTGTTGATGTATCATATAAATTTTCGAAAATGTATGTGATACGGCCACAGTTTTTTATTCCTATAATTACCTTGCTTCGCAATGCCTCGATGAATTCTATGCAATACAAAGCGGAATTGACTTCCATAAGAAATCAAAATATAGACATTACCAATTTTGAAGACAATATCACTAAATTCAAAGAGGGCTTTGCCAAAAACTATGACTTGGCAAGTAGGCAGTTTAAAACGGCTATTGATGAAATAGATAAAACAATGGACCACCTTCAAAAGACAAAAGAGGCGCTACTATCCTCAGTCAACAATCTTCGCTTAGCCAATAATAAAGCAGATGATTTGACCATTAAAAAATTAACCCACGGCAATCCAACTATGAAAGCTAAATTTGATGAACTTTCAAACGATAAATCACTATAGAAGTTAATTATTAGTTAATAATCAAATAAAAGTGGGTATTTGGGGATAGGGAATAAGTGCTTCACATACTATTCCTACATATTCGTCTACTATAATTGATAGACCAATAATAATTGCAGCAGTTATTAATGCAACTGCAATATTATTGTTTTTAATTTCTTGGCCTTCATCGATTTTAGTCAAATTAAAGAGTACAAATAGTCCCGAGGAGATTACTAAAATTGCACAAAAGAAGCCTATAAACACAAACATCGTTATGTAACCATAGGTATGTAATAATGATTCTAAGGTGAAAGTGTTGTCTGGGTTTAGAAATCTTGTTGCGTTTAGTGCGGGACTAATAATTGAGGATAAAATTAATGATCCCGAAAAAATAATTCCAACTTGAAATATTGCAAATGCTGTATTGTCGTTTTCAATTTTATATATTTTCATCATAAAATACCTGATGATTCGATACAGTACAAATAAAGAACTGATTCCTATTCCAAAAGCCAATAAAAATTGAATAATACTAATTGTTTTCATAATTATATAGTTAAAAATTATTTGAATATAAAGCAATATCCCAATTTGAAATATCGCGTTGTTCCGGTGAGATCATTCCCAATCTAAATCCTTTGTTGGTTAGTTCTACAGCGTAATGTTTTAATCCATCGATAGATTTATAAACCCCATTTCCAACCGGTAGTCCAATGCCTAAAACACAATGGCCATAAACTTTACTGACCCAAATTGAGGAAGATATATTTAATTTATTAAGAATAGCATAACCCAATAAGCTTCTGGTATCGCAATCGCCTTTTAAATTATGTAAAAATTCATAGGGCGACTGAACTCCCCCAGGAATATTAGCTAAACACGGTTTTTTGTCTTGATGGTATTTTACAATATACGAATCACTAGGTTCAAATTCTAGGATCTGTTTACAAGTATTTTGATGTATTAAAACATAAGGAATTTCTTGAATAAATGTAGTAACCATCTCCGCAGTTTGTAATTGATTTAATTTTTTATCTTTTGATTCTTTTGCAAAAAGAATGGTTATGGAATCAATTTTTTGTTTGTCAAATTTGATCAAATTTATATATAATTTATTGTAATACTCCATAGGGTTGGGTGTATTGTATCTGAAAACATATTCAACCGTCTTGTGATTTTGTTTTGTTTCTAAAAACGAGAGATAACGGGTATTGTATTTAATTTCATAAATATTAGCAAAATAGTCAAACCATTTAATGTCTTTTTTAACAAGGTAATCTGTTTTTTCAGTTTCCAATTTTATTTCTTTTGGCTCAAAGATTTTTACAAATCCATTTTTTTTGAAAGTTAGAGGATCAATTAATAATCCATTGTTTGAAAAAATAAAAGTCAGAATAAAACATAGTACAGAAACAAATACCAAATTAAAAAGTGTTTTGAGACGGTTCTTATAAAAAAAGCGAGTTATGATCCAGCCAACAAAAGAAAAGCAAATGAAATAGAAAAAATCATTAAAGAATATAAAGAAGAACCCTAAAAGTATAAGCCAGAAAAATACTCCGATAATAAGAAAAAATACTCTCAAAATAATAGGGTAATAGGAATAGTAGAGATTATAGATTGAAAATTCAAAGTTGTATCTACTAAATAGGTTTTTTATTGGAGTTAAAAATACTAAAAAATACAGTATCTCTATTTAATTAAATTCAATAAATAACACAATCACCTCTTTTTTTCATATTTTTACTTGTTTATTATAAATTAGTTTAATTTGAAAATTAAATTTACTTTTTTGGGTTTATTATTCTTGCTCGTAAATTCTATTTTTGCACAGCAAGAGGC
This sequence comes from Chitinophaga pinensis, assembly GCA_943324925.2. GTDB lineage: Bacteria > Bacteroidota > Bacteroidia > Flavobacteriales > Flavobacteriaceae > Flavobacterium. Next base: position 8,787 of record CALPNL020000034.1, read on the forward strand.
ACAATATTCTCAATATATGTACAATACCATTTCTGTAAACCCAGCCTACGCGGGATCCCGAAATGTTTTGAGTGTATTGGCCTTACACCGGTCTCAATGGGTTGGATTTGAGGGTGCTCCAACAACTAATACTTTTTCAATTAATACTCCAATTCCAGAAACTAATTTAGGCATAGGAATTTCTGCTATTTCTGATCGAATCGGGCCAACCGAACAAACTACAGTGTCCGGTGATATTTCTTATACAATTCGATTAAGTGAAAAAACTGATTTATCTTTTGGAGTAAAAGGAACAGCAAGTTTCTTTAGTTTTGACCAATATAAAGTAACTCCATTTCAAGCCAATGATCCAAAATGGAAAAGTTTAAGTTCCAATATGTCCCCTAATTTTGGAGTGGGTATGTATCTTCATTCTAATAAGTATTATTTAGGATTATCAATTCCAAATCTTTTGGAATCAAATTTCTATAATGACAATGATATAGCAATTAACTCGCAAAGTAGAAACTACTATCTTATTGGAGGTTATGTTATTGATGTCTCCAATTTGATTAAGTTTAAACCAGCAATCGTTTCTAAAATAGTTACAGGCGCACCAATTCAAATAGATCTTTCCGGAAATACTATGTTTATGAATAAATTTGTTTTAGGAGTTGCCTATAGATGGGATGCTGCCTTAAGTGGATTAGCTGGATTTCAAGTGAATGATGCTTTGTTTGTTGGTTATAGTTACGATTTCGACACCACTGACTTATCAAGGTATAATTTTGGTTCTCATGAGATATTTATTCGTTATGAATTTATTTATAAAAAAGATAAATTCTTTTCGCCACGATTTTTTTAAACATTATTATGAAAAAAACATTTTTATTTTCCATTTTAATATTCAATTTGTTGACTTTATTTGCTCAACAAAAAGCAGTTAATGCTGGGGATAATAAGAGTAATAAGTTTTCCTATATAGATGCAATAAAAATTTACGAAAAAGTTGTAAAAAAAGGTTTTATTAACGCTGATTTATGTCAGAAAATTGGAGATGCTTATTTTTATAACGCCAATTATAAAACTGCAACTGAGTGGTATCAAAGACTGTTTTCATTTTCAAAAAAACCAAATTCTGAATATTATTTTCGGTATGCATTATCATTAAAATCAAATGGTCAAAAAGAAGAGTCTGATAAATTAATGAATCAATATTTTCAATTGGCTCCAAATCAACAACGTTCAAAATTACTTCAATCAGAAATTAATTATTTAAAATTAATTAAACTTAATTCGGATAGATTTGAAATTGGGACGTTAACTATTAATTCACCAAATTCCGATTTCGGGGGCTCATTTTATAATGACCAGTTCGTTTTTTCTTCTTCAAGGGAAACTAATAATATATATAAAAGAACACATTCATGGACTGGTTTACCATTTACATCATTATATTCTGGAACTATAAATTCTGATGGGATAGTTTCGAGTCCTCAAAGATTTGCAAAAGATATTGATTCAAAATACAATGAATCTACCCCAATATTTACTAAAGACGGTAAAACGGTTTATTTTACAAGAAATAATTATTTAAAAGGTAAAAAAGGTCAGAATGCAGAAGGTGCTGTTCTATTAAAAATTTATCGTGCACAAGTAAATCAAAAACAAGAATGGGATAATATTACAGAATTACCAATTAATTCCGATAATTTTCAAGTCGCCCATCCAGCTTTAAGCCCGGATGAAAAAACATTGTATTTTGCTTCAGATCGTCCTGGAACTATTGGAAAATCAGATATTTATAGAGTGGAAATTAAACCAAATGGCAATTTTGGTGAACCTGAAAATTTAGGAAATACTATAAACACTGAGGGTCGTGAAACGTTTCCTTTTATTTCTGAATCTGGAATTTTATATTTTGCTTCTGACGGCAGACCTGGTTTAGGGGGGCTTGATATTTTTCAGGTCGATTTAAATAAAATAAATAAAAGAAATTCTGTTTTAAATATTGGAGCTCCAATAAATGGCCCAATGGATGATTTTTCATTTTGTATTAATGAAGCTTCTAATCGTGGTTTTTTTACTTCTAATCGAGAGGGAGGCCAAGGAAATGATGATATTTACGGTTTTACACAAACCAAACCTATAGTTTATCCTTGTGAACAACAACTCTTAGGAATTGTATTAGACAATCAAACTAACGAAATTCTATCCGGTTCTGAAGTTTCTCTATTTTCAAAAGACCATCAGTTAATTAGCAGCCAAATTTCAGATCAAAAGGGCGAATTTAATTTTGGTTACGTAGATTGTGGATCTGGTTTCTATATTAGAGCCTCAAAACTAGACTATTCAACCGATGAAAAAGAAATTCAGATTCCAAATAATACTGGTGAAACAAAAGCAAGTTTAGCAATAGAAAAAAGTCAAATCCCTATCGTTCCAGGAACCGATTTATCTAAAGTTTTCTATATAAAAGAGATTTATTTTGACCTAGATAAATATAATATTCGCCCGGATGCCGCTATTGAATTGGCTAAAATTTTAGAGGTATTGTTGGAATATCCTACAATGAAAATCGCAATTAATTCACATACTGATAGTCGTCAAACTTCTACTTATAATGTTATATTATCTAATAATCGAGCTAAATCTTCGAAAGAATGGTTAATAAAACAAGGAATTTCCTCGGATAGATTAACAGCAAAAGGATATGGAGAAACTAATTTAGTAAACAACTGTAAAGATGGAGTTGATTGCAATGAGGAACAACATCAAGCCAATAGGAGAAGTGAATTTATAGTAATTTCATTATAAAAAAAAAACGCCCTTTAATTAGGGCGTTTTTTTTAAATCATTTAATTTTTCAATGGAATATTTTCTAATATTTCTAATACAAATCTCCAAAATTTCTGAGCCGATTTAATACTTGCTCTCTCATCAGGCGAGTGAGCTCCATGTATAGTTGGTCCAAATGAAATCATGTCCATATCAGGATAATTAGTTCCTAAAATTCCACATTCTAAACCTGCGTGGCAAGCTACCACTTTTGGTTTTTCATTGTTTTGTTTTTCATATATTGAAACCAAAACATCAAGAATTTCTGAATTTACATTTGGAGTCCACCCTGGATAAGATCCTGCAAGCGTAACTTCGCAACCACATAATTCAAATACAGATCGTAAGGAATTAGCTAAATCAAACTTAGAGGTTTCCACAGAGGAACGAGTTAAACAACCAACTGTAATATCACCATCTTTTATGATTACACGTGCTACATTATTTGAAGTTTCAACCAAATCCTCCATATCAGCACTCATTCTATAAACGCCATTATGAGCAGCATAAATCGAACGTATAATACCTTCTTGAACACCTAAATCCATTACTTTACTTGGTAATTCCGATTTTGTAATTTCAATAACTAAGTTTGGTTCGGTAGTTTTATATTCAGTTTTGATATCATTGATAATTTCTTGCATGTCAAAAACGTAAGCTTCATTATACATTTGGGCTACAATAATTTTTGCAACGCTTTCTCTTGGAATTGCATTTCTCAAACTACCACCATTTATTTCAGCAATTTGAAGTCCGAAATTCTCAAAACCATCAAACAATAAACGGTTCATGATTTTATTAGCATTTCCTAAACCTTTGTGAATGTCCATTCCAGAATGACCACCATTAAGTCCTTTCACTGTAATTGTATATCCTACTGAACCTTCGGGAGTTTCTTCTTCACTATATTTTCTAGTCGCAGTTACATCTATTCCACCTGCACAACCAATATCAATTTCATCGTCTTCTTCAGTATCCATATTCAATAGAATTTCACCTTTTAACACCCCACCTTTAAGGTTTAAAGCTCCTGTCATGCCTGTTTCTTCGTCGATTGTAAATAAGGCCTCAATGGCTGGATGTTTCATCGTGGTACTTTCTAAAACAGCCATAATCATTGCAACACCTAATCCATTATCTGCACCTAAAGTTGTGCCGCGAGCGCGAACCCAGTCTCCATCCACATACATTTCAATTCCTTGAGTATCAAAGTCAAAAACAGTATCGGAATTTTTTTGGTGAACCATATCTAAATGTCCTTGGAGAACTACCGTTTTTCTATTTTCCATCCCAGGAGTAGCTGGTTTTCTGATGATTACATTTCGTATTTCATCTTCAAACGTTTCTAATCCTAAATTATGTCCAAAGTTTTTTATAAATTCAATTACACGTTCTTCCTTTTTTGAAGGTCTTGGAACTGCATTTAAATCGGCAAATTTATTCCAAAGTGCTTTTGGTTCGAGGGTTCTAATTTCTTGACTCATCGCTATATTTTTAATTTCTTAGTTTATTTTCCAAAGTTACAAAGACACAAGATAGTTTAATAATAAAAAACAATAATTTTAAATTTATTAATTCATCAAAAATTGTTACTTTAACAATCTATTTTATTGTTATGCAGAAAAAATATTATCTTCCTTTAGCATTGCTAATTCAAATCGCATTTATCCAATTAATTTCTTTTTTTCCAGTTTTAATTGAAGGATATTATAGCAATGGACTTTACGTTTATATTTCAAATTTTCTAAGGGTAATTTTAGGTTTTTTCCCTTTCTCACTTGGAGATATTGTCTATATTTTGGCAATAGTTTTTTTAATATTTGGTTATACTAAAAATCGCAAAATTAACAACCTCAAATGGAAAAATAGATTACTTAAAATCCTTAGCTACTTCTCTGTTTTTTATTTTTTCTTCCATATTCTCTGGGGGTTGAATTATTACCGTTTACCATTATTTGAAAAGTTAAAAATTG
>CALPNL020000035.1 GCA_943324925.2 Chitinophaga pinensis
ACATCACTGTTAGCTGTTTTTGAGTAATCATTTGTAACTCCGGAAACTCTAGTATTAAAACCTGTATTGGTAGCACATTGCATGATATCCATTGCTTTACCTTCAGCAAAACCTTCCTAAATATCTAATAATACTACTTCACTTGCAATCCCTCTGTATGAAATTGCGTCTGCACAAGATGCTCCCACATTCCCTGCTCCTACTATTGTAACTTTCATTTTTATTGTTTTATATTTATTAAAATTCGTATTGTACTGCAAAATTTGAATTTACAAATTTACCAAATGCAAAGGTAGATTGTAAAAATACTTTATTAATTTTATACCTACAGGAAACTTCTCCTAAATAGTTAGTTTTGGTTTTGTAAATATCTTTGATTTTTTCATTAAAAATTGCTTGAAAAGGAATCGCTTGTCCCGAAGGAACCTCTCCAATAAATTTATATTTTATATCGCTAATATTAGCAATTATTCCACCCATAATTTCAAACCTTTTAAACTCTTTTGAAACATTGTATTGAAATTGCCAAGTATCCACCAGACCATTTATTTCATTAATTCCTAGGTCAGGGCCATTATTAGAAGCCGGCGGGATAAAATCAAAACTAATATTCTCATTTGAAAAACAAACTAACCCAGACATATTGATTTTATTTTTAATCAATGATTTAAAATATTGATCTATATTATGTTTTAACCCATATCCATATACTTGATAATTTCCACTTTTTAATTTGGTAACTGGAGAATATTTTACCACTAATTCAGTTCCATACCAGAGGGCTACCGATCCAGTGAAATGAGAATAATAAACTTGTTCGGCATTAACACCTTGAGGGGTTTGAAAAAACACTTGTTCGTTTCCAATATATCCATTCAAATTGTATTGTTGGCTATTACCTAAGGTCGTTGGAACAGTAGCTGAGTTTACAGGCGCCCAATTGGCATCATAAATACTAAAAAATGTAAAATCGGAATTTTTGATTTCAAACTCCCTATCCGCTTTTGGTACAAAAAATACGTTATTATTAAATCCTAAAGTTACATCCCATAATTTTCGTTTTTTTGGAGAGGATACCCAACCCGAAGAGGCTTGGTAAATTGAAGCATCTGAAGCAGGGGTAATATACCTATCACAATAGAAAATGGCATCGTTTAGTAAGCGACCAAATGCCTCTAATTCTTGTGCGGTTTGTGAAAACGAAACAGTAGAAAATAATAAAAAAAAGGGAAATAACTTTTTCATTAACTAAGCGTCAATATTTGCATATACAGCATTTTTCTCAATAAATTCTCTTCTTGGTGGAACTTCATCCCCCATTAACATTGAAAAAACTCTATCTGCCTCTACCATGCTTTCGATTGTGATTTGACGTAAAGTTCTGAAATTAGGATCCATTGTTGTTTCCCATAATTGTTCAGCATTCATCTCTCCAAGACCTTTGTAGCGTTGAATAGCAGCGCTACCTCCCATTCTATCATTTGCTTGATCTCGCTGAACGTCATTCCAAGCGTACTCTTTTTTATTCCCTTTTTTAACTAAATATAAAGGAGGAGCAGCAATATAAACATGTCCGCCTTCAATCAATTCCTTCATAAAACGGAAGAAGAAAGTTAAAATTAAAGTTGAAATGTGGCTACCGTCGACATCGGCATCACACATGATAATTACTTTATGGTAACGTAATTTTTCTAAATTCAATGCTTTACTATCTTCAGCTGTACCAACGGTAACACCTAAAGCGGTAAAAATATTTCGGATTTCTTCATTTTCAAAAACCTTATGATGCATTGCTTTTTCAACATTCAAAATTTTACCTCTTAAAGGTAAAATTGCTTGAAATGCTCTGTCACGACCTTGTTTTGCAGTTCCACCCGCAGAATCTCCCTCGACAAGATAAACTTCACAACGAGCAGGATCTTGTTCGGAACAATCTGATAATTTTCCTGGCAATCCACCACCACCTAAAACGGTTTTACGCTGCACCATTTCACGTGCTTTCTTAGCAGCATGACGAGCTTGAGCAGCAAGTATTACTTTTTGAACAATTATACGAGCATCATTTGGGTTTTCTTCCAAATAATTCTCCACCATTTCACTCACCGCTTGACTTACAGGGGCAACGACTTCTCTATTACCTAGCTTCGTTTTTGTTTGACCTTCAAATTGTGGTTCAGCTACTTTAACAGAAATAATTGCGGTTAATCCCTCACGGAAATCATCCCCAGCAATTTCAAATTTTAATTTATCTAACATTCCTGAAGCGTCTGCGTATTTTTTCAAGGCTCTGGTTAAACCAGTTCTAAAACCCTGCAAATGCGTTCCACCTTCGTGAGTATTGATATTATTTACATATGAAAAAATATTCTCAGAGTAACTTGTATTGTAAATTAAGGCCACCTCAACTGGAATTTCACCTTTATCAGAATCCATTGAAATTACATGAGTAATAATAGGCTCCCGATTTCCATCTAAATAACGGATGTATTCTTTTAAACCTTCATTAGAATGAAAAGTTTCAGAAAGGAAATTACCTTTATCATCTACTTCTCTTTTATCGGTAAAAATAATTGTAATTCCTTTATTTAAGAAAGACAATTCACGCATGCGAGCCGATAATGTATCGTAAGAATATTCTATTGTTTGAGTAAAAATGGAAGGGTCTGGATAAAAAGTAACAATCGTTCCTCTTTTAGTAGTGTCTCCAATTTGTTTAACTGGATAAAGTGCTTTTCCTTTTTCATATTCTTGTTCGTAAATCTTTCCGTCGCTACTGTGAACCGTTGCTCTTAAATGATTTGACAAAGCGTTTACTACTGAAACCCCAACCCCGTGAAGTCCTCCAGAAACTTTATAAGAATCTTTATCGAATTTACCTCCGGCACCAATTTTAGTCATTACCACTTCAAGTGCAGAAACCCCTTCTTTTTTATGAATTCCAACAGGGATACCACGTCCATTATCTTCAACAGAAATAGATCCGTCTTCGTTAATATCTACAATAATTTTATCACAATGACCTCCCATTGCTTCATCAATAGAGTTATCAACCACCTCATAAACCAAGTGGTGCAAACCTCTAACTCCTACATCTCCAATATACATCGATGGACGCATTCTTACGTGCTCCATTCCTTCTAATGCCTGAATACTATCTGCTGAATAATTATTTTTATTTATTTCTTCGTTCATATTAATGTAATTCTGAATATTTTTTTGTTTAACGCACAAATATAGTCAAACAAGAATTAATATTCCCTTAAATCGCTTGTTTTGTGGCTTAAGTTATTAACATATATCGGTTAATTACTAAGCTAATTTATACCTATAAAAAACGCTTACTAAATAGTAAGCGTTTAGAAACAAAATGCGATAAAAAAACTAACTAAAAATCGCACTTGTTTTGGCAATATTTGTATCCGCATTTACGTGAGCAGCATTCGCTCTTCCACTCGGGTCTTGATTTTCCTGCCATTTTGGAATCCATTTTCGAACGGTTTCGGCCGCACTCGATTGAGGAAAATATTTATGAAAAATGGTTCTATAATAATAAGCTTCTTTAGTTGTAGGTGTATTATATGGAAATAATTTGGCTGCAGATTCCATTTCTAAATCGGTAACTTTTGCGCAACAAAATTCTATTAATTGGTCAATCCAATTGTAACCCACCCCATCAGAAAATTGCTCTTTTTGCCTCCACAAAACCTCATCTGGTAAATAGGGATTATCGGGCGTATCGAAGGCTTTTCTTAAAATATATTTTTCTTTACCAGCATATGTTTTAGGTTGTTTTTCTTCGGCTTTGATTAGCATTGAAATATCCAAAAAATCTTTATCTAAAAAGGGTACTCTTGCTTCTAATCCATGAGCCATGGTAGATTTATCCGCTCTCAACAAATCGGCAGTAAATAATTTTTGAACTCTTTCAATCGTTTCTTTTTGAAAATCTATTGCCGAGGGAGCATTTCTAAAATATAGATAGCCTCCAAAAATTTCATCTGCACCTTCTCCAGATAATACTACTTTTATTCCCCTATCAGTAATCGCTTTTGACAAAAAATACATCGGTGTACTCGCACGTATTGATGTTACATCATAGGTTTCTAAATGCCAAACCAATTTATCTAGAATTTCAATTCCCTGCTCTATTGTAAAATGAATTTCATGATGTTCGGTTCCTAAATAATCTGCCACTTTTTTAGCTGCTAAAGCATCAGGGGCATTGGCATCTAAACCAATTGAAAAAGAGTGTAATTTCTTACCGCTTTTCGCTAATAATCTTGAGGCTATTGACGATGTTAATGAAGAATCTAATCCTCCAGAAAGCAAAACACCAATTGGTACATCACTCATTAATCTTTTTCGAGTTGCTTCCGTCAATGAAGTTCTAATTAATTCCAAATCCAATTCGTGATCGGCATTTAAATAATTCTCAAATTCAGGATAGTAGTATTTTACAAATCCTGTTTTTGGGGTGTAATAATGACCTGGAGGAAATGTAGAAAATGTTTTACATTGATCGGCAAGGGGTTTCATTTCAGATGAAAAGTAAGTACGCCCTCTTTCGTCTAATCCATAATACAAGGGCTTAACACCCATTGGATCACGACCGGCAATGTAATCCTCACCGTCAACAATTACGAAAGCCCAATCTCCATCTAAAATATTACAAAAATCATATCCAAATTCTTCATACAAATGCACGATAACTTCTGAATCTGATTTAGTTCTGAAAGTATGGTGTTTTAAAATGCCATCTCTCAATTCTTGGTGATTGTATATTTCTCCATTGTGCACCATCCAGGCAGAATTTGAACCTTGAATGGGTTGTTTTCCTGAATGTAAATCGATAATTGATAAACGCTCATGACTTAATATATAACCTTTTTCTGTAACATGTAAGTCACTTTCATCTGGTCCGCGATGCGACATTCTTTTAGAAAGCGCCTTTACTAACTCTTCGTCTTTTCCTTTTCCAATAATGGCTAAAATTCCACACATAATACATTTTTTTAATTCTGCAAAAATGAGTGCAATTATTTCTATTCAAAACCAAATGGAATTATTTAGTTATAATTATTAACAAAAAATGTTAATTTTATATAAATATGAAAGTTAAAATTGTTTAAAATAATAGGTAAAGTTATAAATCGTAATGACTGAAATCAAGAAATACTATCAATGTGGTATTTAGTGCCATTAATTTCAAACTCAAATCCTACTTTATTGCTCATTAATTTTTCCCCGAGTGGAGATTGTGGTGAAAGTGCAATTATATTAACATGGTCAATGGTAATTTTAGGTAAAGCCAAACTTAGATATAAATAAATTCCATTGGCTTGAACTAAACTTCCTAATGCAATTGAAGAATGTGATGTATTGGAGTCTATTTTGTCTAAAATGGCTTTTTGTTCTATAACTTCTTTAAGTTTATAATTGAGTTTTTCCTGTTCCAAATGCATCATCGACAATGCAGTTTCATGTTTGTCACCAGCCGATCCTTTTGCATCGTTCTTTGAATCTTCGGTCAAAGCTGCTATCATATCCCGAAAAACATCAATTTTATCTTGAACCTGACGGGTATAGTACTGGTGTATTTTTTGTTTGAAAGTCATAATGAAAAATTAACAACCAAAGGCATAAAAATTTTTTGTGGTAAAAAAATTAAAAATCAAATTTATAGCTTGCTCCTAACAACACTTGAAGTCCTTGTACCGGATAATTCATCCATTTTTGATAGGATTGATTGGCGATATTATTGAATTTTAAAAACCCTGTTAAACGATCGTTGTGTTGGTATCCAAGATTAAAATTGGCATCGAAATAACTCTTTAAATTCGCTGTTTCAGGGTAATAAGCGGGTGGGAAAATAGTTATCATACTTTGAATATAAACCAAGTCTTTTCTTTCACCAACATAGAACACATTTGCAACAGCAAACCATTTTTTAGTAATATTTACATTAAGATTAGCTCCTAATTTTAATGTTGGCAAATTCCAAGCTTCTTCTTGGTAAGTGGTGAAAAAACGGCTATAAGAAGCATTTAAACCTATGGAAACATTTTTAGTGTAATCGGCTTTTAATTCTCCATATAAATTCATGGTTTTGACATCATCGTAAACGACACCAAAAGAGTTGCCAAATTGGTAGTTTTCGGTATCTGTTGCAAACATGTTAAACTCATTAGCTACTAAAAGCGGCTTGTTTTTCTCATTTTGTAAGGAACCACGAAGGTTGTAACTTATAGTATTGGATAATTTACCTTTTAATCCAGTGAATAAATCAAACTGTCTGTTAGTTGGATCAATTGCTAATGTTGGCGACACAAAAGGATTTTCATTAGAAAAATCACGATATGAATTTTGATCTAAACTACCCTCCACTCCTGCATAAAAAATCATGAAATCACCAACTAGTTTTAAAGAAGCATTTACTTGCGGATATACAAATATTTTACTGCTGCCATTTTCAATGTTGGCACTATAAAATACAGATGCTCCAATATTTAAAGCCCAATCATTTTTATTTACAACAATACTTGGATGAATTCCAAAATTGGCAAACCCATATTTTATAGAATTGGTTTCGAAGAAATTTTTCTCAAAATTTCCATGTAAATAATCCACAATAAAATTCGTTTTTATCTTTTCATTAAAGAGTCCAAATTCGAATGATGGCTTTACAAAAAATCTATTTTCAACCGATCCATTAGCGTCCCAAAAACGATTGTATTTAAAACTAGCTTCTTTAAAAAAGCTATCACTCAAACTTAAATTTGTTCCAACATAAAAATTATTAAAAGTGTGTTTAGGGTTAATTCTATCGATAGTTGTTTGAGTAAAATTTTCTGGAATACCATACCAATTATAGATTTGATTTTGATAACCTAAATCTGAAATCCATGTCAAATTTTGAAATTGGTTTCCATAAGTCAAATCTAAAGAAGTAGTGTAAAAATCGTTATTTAAAGCAACGTCTTTTATACCGCCTTGGGACGAAAGATGTTTAAACATTCCCCCTACATATTCGTTATCGCTAATATTCTCTGTTACAAAAAGTTCAGCGTTTAAAGTCGTATAATTTCCAAAGCCTAGATTGGCAAAGTTTTTATATAATTTCTCAGCTTGCGATTTATCAACATTTGCAGCACGACCCTTTGAAGGAACAAAAGTAGACGCTACGGGAAATGAGAAAAAGTTATATTTAATATCCTCTTTTTTAGAGTTATCAGTATCTTCAAGTGAAGGTATTTCCTTTACTTTAAAAGCATCAGAAATTGTTGGAGTGTATGGTTTTACAACGTTTACCACTTCTGTACCTATATTCTCCTCTTTCTTTTGAGCAAAAGAAAAGTGGTAAGCAAGTAGCATTAAAACTAGTCCAATATTATTTTGAAATATCTTTGTCATTTGATTTTTTATTTAATTTGTAACAGACGAATTTGTCTTAGACTCTTCGGTTTTAATGCTATCCAATTCTTTTTGAGCTTCTTCGACAACATCTGGAAATGATGAAAAATTCTTGATCACACTATCCAAAATATAGGTAGCTTGAAAGCTATCTTTCAATCCGTAGAAATTTCTCGCCATTACCACCAAGCCTTTTGCTCCAAAATATTTATAACCAGAATAATCTTTAGTTAATTTTTGAACAACCGTATTTGATTCCTCTAATTTTCCGTCAGAATTCTTAAAATAAGCATCATAATATAATGCTTCAGCTGCTAACTCGCCTTTGGCAATAGCCAATAATTTCGAATAGGCTTGACGGGCTTTTAGCAAATCACCGGAGTTGAAAGCAGCTCTAGCAATAATTATTTGAGCATCGCTTTTAACTTTGTCATCCGTTTTTGGATTACTTAATACTTTATCAGCGTATAAAACAGCGTTTACATACTCTTTTTGTTCGTAGTACGTTTTCATCAAATTTGCTTGCGAAAATGTTATATTTTGAGGAAAATCAGCTTCAGTTTCCAAACGTATTAATATTGGTATTAGCTTTTCAATACTATTAGATTTTATATGAATTTGTGCCAATCTTGCTAATGCTTGTTCTGTAAACTCATTTCTCGATTTTGAAATCACATACTCATAATTTGCAACTGCATTAGCTTCTAATCCGTCGGCATAATACGATTGAGCTAAATAAAAATTAGCATTCAAAGCATGATTACCATTTGGAAATTTAGAAATATAACTACTAAAACCTGAAATAGCTTGCTTGGTGTTATTTTGCAAAAATTGTTTTTCTGCAGCTTCGAATGTGTCGTTATCCAATTCTGCATCAGTCACCGAAACAAAATCTAAAGTTCTAACCCAAGTGGCATATTCATCTACTTTCCCGTTATCTACATAAATAATTCTAGCGGTAGAGACAGCTTCTATGGCTTCTGGAGATTTTGGAAATTCTGCCGCAACTTTTTTAAATTTTGCAATAGCTAGATCGTCTTTTTCAGTGTTGTAATAAACCAATCCCTGACGTAATATTGATTTTGAAGCGTAGGAACCTTTTTTAAATTCGCTTAACAATTGATCGTAGGCTTTAATTGCTAAATCATAATTTTTCTCTGACACATAGGTATTTCCCAATTCAAATAAGGCATCGTCTCGGTATTGGGATTTTGAATAATTTGCAATTAACTTATTCAAATCTCCAATTTTCTTGTCATTTTTAGATACAAAACCATAGCTAATTGCTTTTTGAAATGCTGCATAATCTGCATCAATACTTTTCAAATCGATTGCTTTATTGTAGGCATCCATTGCTGGCCAGTATTTTGCAGAAACAAATCGGCTATCACCCAAACGCAAATATGCATCATTTAAACGTGTTTTATCATCTTTTACAGACTCCACATGAGCTTGAAAAAAATCACCAGCTCGATCGTACTCTTTTATTTTAAAATAAGAATAAGCAATATTATAATTGATATTTTTATATTCTGAGGTGTTTTTCGATTCAGGAAAAGCCACAAATTGTTTGAAACTTATCAATGATTCATTGAAATTATCCAATACAAATTCTGTCTCACCCTTCCAAAAGGTAGCCCGACAAGTGAATTTTGCCTCTTGCTGTTCGTTAACCGATTTTTTAAACATTGACAATGCTTCCTGATAATTTCCATCTGTAAACAATTCTAAACCTCTATAAAATGTTACTTTTTGATACGCTTGCTTATTGGCAAAACTTCTATTTTTTTCTAATAGCTCTAAAGCACCTTTATAATTTTTAGAAGTAATAAAAGAATTAATCAATAAAGTTTCTACGTCTGTTTTACTTGGTGAATTGGGATACTTATTTAAAAAAGAAGTCAAAACATCAGGGACACTTTGATAGGAATTTCCGATATCATAGCTCAATTTCGCATAATTCAAAAACGCATCTTCTTGAATTTTTAAATCAAATATCATTTCAGATGAATTTTTGAACGCATTCAACGCCTGTTGCTTTCTATTGGTTTTCAAATAACTTTGACCCAAATGATAGTAGGCATTTTGAGCAACAACGTCTTTTCCGTCTATGATTTTATTAAACTGAGTTATTGCATTTTCAAAATCATTTTGCTGATAATAGGCAAATCCTAATTGGTAATAATCGGTATTGTTCCATTTTCCTTTTTTACCTTTATATTGATTTAAAAAAGGAATGGCTTTGTCAAATTGGTTTAAATTGAAATAACTTTCACCAATAATTTTGTTCAATTCCGATTTTTCGATCGCATTCGATTTATTCAAAGCTATTGAACCAAGGTCGATTGCTTTTTGAAAATTCCCAGATTTAAAACTCATATCGGCCTGAAAATAAGACAACTTTTCTTTGTATTGTTCTTCCCCTGCCACTTGATCAAAATACTTATTAGCATTTTTATAATCATCTCCTTCATAGGCCATAAAGCCTAAATAATACTTTGCTTGTGCAGCGTATATTTTTGAATTTAGGACTTTATTAAAATACGTAGTAGCTTGTAATTTATTTTTGGCGGCGAAAAAAGCATATCCCTTTTGAAAATTGAATTTATCAATATCCTCATTACTCAAACTGTTTTCGTCTACTTTATCTATCCATTTTAAAGACTGTGTAAAACTTCCTTGCTCAAAATAGTGCTGGGCAATTTGCAGGTAGGCAATATTCAATTTAGTACTTGTAGGATAATCAGAGATGAAATTCTCCATTAGCAAATCGGCGTTGGATTGATTGAGTTTTATAGCACAAACTGAACTGTAGAAAGCGCAATCGGATTGGATTTCTTGACCATGAGTTTCTAATTTTACTTTTTCAAAAATTATTTGTGCTGATAAATATTGCTTATTATTGTAGAGTGAAATCGCCTGATTGAAGGCTTCCAAATCGTTGGTGTAAATCTCTGATTTTTGTGAGAAAACAGTTGTAATTAGCATTAAAAATAACAATAAAAGTAGCCTAGATGGATTTTTCATAACAGAATAAATTATTACAATCAAATATATCGATTTATACAACCTATAACGAACTTAATCTCTTTATTATTATGAACATATTTTTAAACAATAAATAAGAAATTTGAAATTGGAATTTCATTAAAACTTATTACTTTTACAAAATAAATAACAAATCTTATGTCACAACCTATTTTATTTTTAAGAAACGTAACTATTTACCAAGAGGAGAAAGTCATATTAACTAATGTTAATTTAGAAGTAAACCAAGGGGAATTTATTTATTTAATAGGAAAAACAGGTTCTGGGAAAAGTAGTTTTATGAAAACTTTATACGCTGATTTACCCTTAACTGAAGGGCAATCGAGTATTGTAAATTTTGATTTAGCGACATTGAAAGAAGATGACATTCCATTTTTAAGAAGAAAATTAGGTATTGTATTTCAAGACTTCAAATTGTTACCAGACCGAACTGTTAACGATAATATGATTTTTGTTTTAAAAGCAACTGGTTGGATAGATCTTACTGAAATGCAAAATAAGATTGATGAAGTGTTAGATAAAGTTGACATGAAATCATTTGCATCAAAAATGCCACACCAATTATCTGGGGGAGAACAGCAAAGAGTAGCCATTGCTAGAGCTTTACTAAATGATCCAGAATTAATCTTGGCAGATGAACCTACCGGAAATCTAGACCCTCAAACTAGTATAGAAGTTATGGAAGTGCTAAGAAAAATTAATGCTTCAGGAAAAACGGTAATTATGGCTACCCACGATTATGCACTTTTGATGAAATATCCATCAAAAACTTTAAAATGTGAAGATAGTGCTATTTTTGAAGTGGTTCAAAAAATAGCTTAATGCTCTCTGTTCTCATTCCAATATACAATTACAATGCTTATCCATTAGTTCTGGAGCTCCACAAGCAATGTTTAGAATGTGCTATTGATTTTGAAATTTTATGTCAAGATGACGCTTCACATTCTGAATTGAATATAGAAAATTATAAAATAAATTCACTTACCAATTGTAATTTTACTGAGCTCAAAGTCAATATTGCGCACCGCCAAAATAGAAATTTCCTTGCCAACAAAGCCCAATATGAGAATTTACTTTTTATAGATGGAGATTCTATTGTAATTCGAAGTAATTATATTTCAAGTTATATTTCTTGGGTGACTAATTTTGATATTGTTTATGGTGGCAGGATACATCCAAAAAAATGTCCATCAAACAATCAAAAACTTAGATGGAAATATGGAAAATTTATCGAAGATAAAAAAGTGGAAAAAAGAAATTCTGCTCCTTTTCAATCTTTGTTATTTAACAATACTGTTATTAAAAAAGCGTGGTTTGATAAAGTAAAATTTGACTCACAATTGATAAAATACGGACATGATGACACCCAACTTTCGTGTCAACTAAGTAAGTTTAATTTGAAATTAAAACACATTGACAACCCTGTTGAACATGGTGATATCGACTCAAATGAAGACTATTTAATAAAATCAAAAAGTTCTATAGAAAATTTGATCGTTTTGTTTGAAGAGAAAAAAATTAATGCTGACTTTTCAAGGTTAATGTCGTTACTTTTAGTATTCAATAAATTACACTTAACCTATTTAATTTCTGTAATTTACAAAAATATTGAGGGGTATTTAATTAACAACTTGAAAGGTGAAAATCCTAATTTATTACTTTATAATGTTTTTAGAATCGGCTATTTATGTAAAATTAGCGTTGAAAAAACTAAGAACTAGATTTCGATATTAGGTCTTTAAAAAGAGAATTCCAAAGCGGCATAATCGTATCAATATGGTAATTCAAACTCTTCTGTTTTGCATTTTTACCCATTTCAATTCTTTTCGTCTCATTATTTATTAAATACAAAACGGCTTCGATATAATCAGTTTCATTGCCGTTTTTAATTAAAAACCCATCCGATTTATTCTCAATAATCGCTCTAGGTCCACAAGGACAATCATAAGCAATACATGGCAATCCCATTGCCATTGCCTCAATTAATACCATCCCAAAACCTTCAAATCTTGAGGTCATTAAATAAATTGAGTTCTCTCGGTATTTTGACACAATCTCATTGGTAGGATTATAAAAACTAACACTATTGGTAAGATTTAATTCCGATGTAAGCTTTTGTAAGGATAAATCATCATTAGATTTTCCGTAAATATCAAGATGCCAATCAGGGTGTTTTTTTACAATTTTTTTCCAGATAAAAAGCAATCGATCAAAGCCTTTTTCATAAACATGTCGTCCAACTGCAATCACCTTTTTCGAATTTAACTTCGCTAATTTATCCGAGGAAAACCAGAGTGGATTCGGAATAACAATTCCGTTTGACACATTCCATTCTTTAATACTCTCTGGAGTTTCCACAACAAAATTATCAAAATTTCTAGCAGCCAATTTCTTAAATAAAATAGAAAATTGTGTACCAATTAAATTAAAAACAGATTCGTTTTCCTTTTCAATAATATGCAGTGAGCTGTGAATTTCAAGAACAACTGGGATTTTTCTTTTTAATATAAAGGGAATTAAAAAAGCTTTGAATCCGTTGTCACATACAATAATACCATCAGGATTTAACACTTCTATAGGCGCATTTAATTTTCTTTTATAGTTCATTAAA
>CALPNL020000036.1 GCA_943324925.2 Chitinophaga pinensis
AATTAAATCAAGTCCCAAAACAGGTGATTTCTGCCGGTGATGTGGGCTATTTAATTTCTGGGATAAAAGAGGCAAAAGAAGTAAAAGTAGGTGATACTTTAACCGATGCAAAAACGCCTACTACCAATATGATTACGGGATTTGAAGATGTAAAACCGATGGTTTTTGCTGGAATTTATCCTGTAGATACCGAAGATTTTGAGGAATTACGGAACTCCATGGAAAAATTGCAGTTGAACGATGCTTCCTTGGTTTTTACTGCTGAAAGTTCTGCCGCTTTAGGATTTGGTTTCCGTTGCGGATTCTTAGGAATGTTACACATGGAAATTATTCAAGAACGCTTGGAACGCGAGTTTGATATGACCGTGATTACCACTGTTCCCAACGTTTCTTACTTGGCTTACACCAAGAAAGAACCTGAAACTGCTATTATAGTTAACAATCCGTCGGACTTACCGGAGCCTTCTAAATTAGAACGCGTGGAAGAGCCGTACATCAAAGCGACCATTATTACCAAAGCTGATTTTGTGGGTAATGTAATGAGTTTGTGTATCGAAAAAAGAGGGGTTATTACCAACCAAACGTACTTGACTACGGAACGTGTAGAATTGAATTTTGATATGCCATTGGCAGAAATAGTATTTGATTTTTACGACCGATTGAAAACCGTTTCTAAAGGATATGCGTCTTTTGATTATTCACCAATAGGAATGCGAACTTCAAAATTAGTAAAATTGGATGTGTTGTTAAACGCGCAATCTGTGGATGCCCTTTCGGCTTTAATTCATGAGAGTAACGCGTACAATATTGGTAAAAAAATGTGTGAAAAGTTACGTGAATTGATCCCAAGACAGCAATTTGATATTCCAATTCAAGCAGCAATTGGAGCTAAAATCATTGCTCGTGAAACGATAAAAGCCTTACGTAAAGATGTTACCGCCAAATGTTACGGTGGAGATATTTCCCGTAAGCGTAAATTATTGGAAAAACAGAAAAAAGGTAAAAAACGCATGCGATTGGTTGGAAATGTAGAGATTCCTCAAGAGGCATTTATGGCGGTTTTGAAATTGAATGACTAGCATTTATCCTTTTCCGATAACTACAATTTTTTTATCACATAGGTAACCATTCCCCAAATAATCAATTGGTTTTCTTCGGTCACTTTTATAGGAGAATAACTGGCGTTTTCTGGCATCAGATACAAGCAATCTTGTTCTACAAGAATTCGTTTTACGGTAAACTCACCATCTATAAAACAAATAGCGATTTTGTTGTTTTGAGGTTCTAAACTTCGATCAACAACTAACACATCTTTGTCGTTTATACCTGCATCAATCATAGAATTCCCTTTCACTTTTATGTAAAAAGTAGCCAGTGGATTCTCACTTAATTCTTTATTTAAGTCGATACTGGTTTCCATGAAATCGGCGGCTGGAGAGGGAAATCCTGCCGAAACGCCTTCTTTCACAAAAGGAATTCTTAAATCACTTTCGAAATCGGGAAGGAAAAAAGTGAGTTTGTTGTTTTTCTTTATTGACATTTTACCTCAAGAATATCGTTGAAATTAGTAGTGTATTTTGGTGACAAATGGTTTTGTCGCATGTTCCAAGTAAGATTCAAATTTTGCGATGCCATCTTGACTTTTTTATCTCCCATTTTTTTATTTAGAAAATCCATCGATCGCATTAAAGCCAAATGCTTCGGGTTTTCTTCTTCAAATAATTGAAATTGCTTTTGATCTTCGGGGATAAATTCGGTTACAATTACTCCCGCTTTTTTAAACTTGACGTGTTCATTTCCGTAAAGTAATTTTTTTAATATATCTATTGCAATATTAGAAATAGTTAAAGTAGAATTGGTTGCAAACGGCAAAGTAACCGCCATATTAAAATAGTATTTTGACGTTTTAACGGTGTGCCTATCAATAACCAACATAACAATAATAGTGTGGCAACACGAATTTTGATTGCGCAATTTTTCGGCACAAATAGCCGCAAAAGTAGCTACTCGTTCTCGTAATAAATCGAAATCGGCAATTTGTTTTGGGAAACTTCTTGTCGTAGAAATGCTTTTCTTAGCATTGGGAATAGGCTCTAAATCCAATACCGATTTCCCTTCCAATTCATATTTTAAGCGAAGGCCTACCACGCCCAATTCTTTTCGAATCCAAGGCTCTTGATGAGGCTGAATAAAATCGAAAGCGGTGTGGATATTTCTAAGTTTCGCCTTCTTAGTCGTTCTATTTCCAATGCCCCAAACATCTTCGATTTTAGTCCATTTCAGGGCTTTAATTCTCTTTTCGTCGGTATCGATGGTGTACACTCCGGAAGTTCTATCTTGGAATTTTTTGGCAATTTTGTTGGCCACTTTCGCCAATGCTTTTGTGGGTGCAAAACCAACGCAAACAGGAATTCCAACCCATTTTTGAATTCTGCTTTTCATCGCAATTCCATAGGAATCGTAATCTGTAATTGCCATTCCGTCAAAATTGAGAAACGCTTCGTCGATGCTATAAATTTCTAAATTGGGTGAAAACTGCGCTAATATTTTCATCACCCGATTGCTTAAATCGCCATAGAGCACATAATTTGAAGAAAAAACTTCGATGTTTTTTTCTTTTACTAATTCTTTAATTTGAAATAATGGAACGCCCATTGGAACGCCAGCAGCCTTTGCTTCGTTACTCCTGGAAATTACACAACCGTCATTATTGGATAATATCACAACCGGTTTTCCGTTGAGTTTCGGTTGGAAAACACGTTCGCAGGAAGCATAAAAATTATTACAATCGACTAAAGCATACATGCTACAAACTTACAGAATAAGTTGCTTTTGAATCACTTCAAAAAAGAGAATTTTTGGGGATTGTTAATAAAAAAATTAAGTGCAGCCACAATCGTTTGGGCCGCACTTTTTGGAAGTGTTTTTCTTGAAAAAGAATTTCTTTGTCAAATAACTCAGTGCCAATCCTAAAGTAATAAAAGCTATTATTTCTTGTGCCATTTTGGAGTTATTTTAAAATTTGAAAGGCAATTAAAGCCACAATATAAGCCAATCCACTCATGAAAACAAGTTGCGCCAAGGGCCATTTCCAAGTGTTGGTTTCTTTTTTAGTAATCGCCAAGGTGCTCGCGCATTGCATGGCAAAAGCGTAAAATAGCAACAATGAAATTCCAGTTGCAAAATTGAAGATTTTAGCCCCAGTTTCAGGATTAATCTCGGCGCCCATTTTATTTTTGATAGTGTTATCATTATCGTTATCACCCACGCTATAAATAGTTGCTAAAGTCCCTACAAAAACTTCCCTTGCGGCAAAGGAACTAATAATGGCAATCCCAATTTTCCAATCGTAACCCAATGGAGAAATAGCAGGTTCTATGGCTTTACCCATAATTCCGATATAAGAATTTTCTAATTTATAGGCAGCCACTTTATCCTTAAATTCTAATTTTGATAAGGTGCTATTTGAACTATTAGCGGTAATTATCGCTTCTGCCTCATTGAATTTTTTTCCAGGACCATAGGAAGCCAAAAACCATAAAACAATTGAAATGGCAAGAATTATTTTCCCAGCTCCAAAAATAAAAGACCGCGTTTTTTCAATCACATTAATTGCAACATTCTTAAACATTGGCAATTTATAGTTGGGCATTTCAACCACAAAGAATGTTTTCCCTTTAATTTTTAGGATTTTATTTAAAACATAGGCCGAGAAAATCGCCATTCCAAATCCCAAAAGATAAAGCAACATCAACGTTAATCCTTGTAGATTAAACACTCCAAAAACTCGTATATCAGGAATAACCAAGGCAATAATAATGGCGTAAACCGGCAATCTTGCAGAACATGTGGTGAATGGGGTAACGAGAATGGTGATTAATCTTTCTTTCCAATTTTCGATGTTTCTTGTCGCCATAATGGCCGGAATAGCACAAGCGGTCCCTGAAATTAATGGCACCACACTTTTTCCAGAAAGACCAAACCTTCTCATTAATTTATCCATCAAAAATACCACTCGACTCATGTAACCGCTTTCTTCTAACACAGAAATAAATAAAAATAAAAAGGCTATTTGTGGAATAAAAATTAATATTCCCCCTATTCCAGGTATAATTCCTTGGGAAATTAAATTGGTTAAAACCCCTGCTGGTAGCGACTCGCTTGCCAAGACACTTAAATCAGCAAAAGTAGCGTCTATAAATTCCATCGGTACTTTTGACCATTCAAAAATAGATTGAAAGATGAAAAACAAAATGGCAAAAAAGAGGAAATATCCCCAAATTCTGTGGGTTAAAACACGGTCTAATTTACTTCGGAAATCTTTCGCAACGGAAGAGTCTATTTTGTGACCTACTTTTAAAATGTCGTTAATAAACTGGTATCGCTTTATAGTTTCCTTTTGCTGTAATCGCTTCAAATCGGAATGGGATTTGGTGTAAGAATTTTGGATTTCATTTCTATCCAAATTCAAAAAGTTCACATCCTGAGTAATCACCAACCACAACTTATAAAGCAATTGTGTTGGAAATGTTTTTTGCAGCGTTTCAAAATAGTCGGGATCAATACTGGAGGCATTCAAACAAGGCTCGGTAGAAAGTGATTTGTAATTAACAATTAGTTCTTTTAACTCTTCAATTCCATACCCTTTTCTGGTACTAATTAAGGCGATTTTGGTTTTAAACTGTTCTTCTAAATAGGGAATATCCAATGAAATCCCTTTAAATTTCATTCTATCCGCCATGTTTATGACTAAAATAGTTGGTATTTCAAGGTCTTTGATTTGGGTGAAAAGCAATAAATTCCGTTTCAGATTTTCAACATCAGTAACTACAAGAGCGACATCCGGATATAATTTATCATTTTTATTTAATAGCAATTCAATTACCACATTTTCATCTATAGAACTGGCGTTCAAGCTATAGGTTCCAGGCAAATCGAGAATATTAGCTTTGATTTTGGAAGTTAATTTGCAAAATCCAATCTTTTTTTCGACAGTAATTCCTGGATAATTTCCCACTTGCTGGTTCAATCCAGTCAATTCGTTGAAAACAGAAGTTTTTCCCGTATTTGGATTTCCAATTAATGCGACATTGATATTGCTACTGCTCATTTTGAGTTGGTATTTAGAATTTCAACCTCAATTTCATTTGCAGTTTCTGTGCGAATTGCTAGATGTGAGCCATTAATATTTAAATAAAGGGGATCTCCAAAAGGAGCAATCTGAAGTAATTGAACGGTGTTCCCAGGCAAACAACCCATTTCCAAAAGTTTTAATGGAATAGAGTCAATATCAAATTCCTTGATTATTGCAGTTTCGCCTTTTTTGAGAGAATTTATTGTAGTTCGCAAACCTTATTTAGATTGAATTTAGATTACAAAAGTAAATATAATATTATTCAATCAAATGATAATTATCAGTTTTATGACATTTTTAGATTTTGAAAATGATCACGCTATTGGGTACACAAAAAATTAATATCTTCAATTAGTCGCTCGATATCTTCTTTTTTTGTCCCGTCATAAAATCCTCGAACCCGTCTTTTTGAATCTACCAAAACAAAATTTTCGGTATGAACCATATCGTATAATTCTTCTGGTTTTCCCAATTTTACTGCTAAATACGATTTTCTAGCGAGACTATAAATTTGCTTTTTGTCCCCCGTAACCAAATTCCATTTGCTATCAATTACTCCATTTTTAATAGCATATTTTTTTAAAACCGAAACGCTATCTGTTTCAGGAAAAACAGTGTGCGATAGCAGCATAACATTAGGATTGTTGCTAAAAGCTTTTTGGACCTCTACTAAATTGGTGGTCATTTTAGGACAAATAGATCCGCAGGTAGTAAAGAAAAAATCGGCTACATATATTTTACCTTCATAGTCTTTTTGGGTAATTGTTTTTCCATTTTGATTGGTAAATGAAAAATCAGCAATAGTATGGTATTTACTAATATATTGAATGGTAGAATCTACCAATTCTGGGTTTACCATCGACGGATTATAAATTGGAAGGTTTTTTTTAGGTTTTAATGCCGAATAAAATAACGCTAAAATTATTGTTGAAAGTACCGTTACAATAACCAAAAACCATTTGTATTTTTTGATAATAGAGAGCATTTTATTTTTTTTACAAATTTACAAAAGTTAAAGAGTCTGTTCTAAAATTCCTGATTTAATTTTGAAGAAAATCGCGAAAATAGCCTAGTTATTAAAATAGTAGATTTTAACATTAATTAAAAAAATATTTGATATTTTTGAGGTCTAACTAAATATTAATTAATTATGAAACTTAGATTTAACAAAACATTATTGTACGTTATTCCTGCGTTAATTGGACTATCGGCGAATGCTCAAAAGGAGGCTGCCGCAAAGACGCCCGGAATTAACGTCCCATTTATGGATAAATCGGTAAAACCAAGTGACGATTTTTTCAAATTTGTAAATGGAACTTGGTTGAAAAATACAGAAATTCCTGCTGACAAAACGCGTTGGGGAAGTTTTGATGAATTGCGCCAAAATACAGATAAAGATGCTTTAGCCATTTTAAAAGAGGCGGCAACAAATCCAAAATACAAATCAAATACCGATCAAGGAAAAGCGATTATTATGTACAAAGCCGCCATGGATACTGTGGCTAGAAACAAACAAGGAATCGCTCCATTAGCTCCCTATTTGGCCAAAATAAACGCGGTAAAAAACGTCAAAGATTTACAAAAATTGATGATGGAAACAGAAGCTCAAGGTGGAGGTGTTGGCTTTTTTGGAATTGGAATTGGTGCCGATGAAAAAAATAGTAACAGAAATGTAGTTAGCGTAGGCCCAGGAAGTTTAGGTTTGCCAGACAGAGATTACTACGTATCTGAAGATAAAGATTCTAAAGAAAAACGCGAGAAATATGTTGTTCACGTTGCGAAAATGTTACAATTTTTAAATGAAACTCCGGAACAAGCAAAAGCCAATGCTGAAAAAATTCTTGCTTTAGAAATCCAAATGTCTAAGCCAAGATTGGATCGTGTGGAACGAAGAGATAGTAAAAAACAATACAATCCAACCGCCATTGCAGACATGCAAAAAATGCTTCCTTCAATAGATTGGAATACTTACATTAAAGGTATTGGAATTTCTAAAATCGATACTATTATTGTTTCTCAACCAAGATACATGAGTTCGTTACAAACATTATTTACAGAAAATAAAGTAGACGATTGGAAAGCCTATATGCGTTGGATGCTGTTAAGAGGAGCTTCAAGCCAATTATCTACTGCTATTGAAACTGCAAATTGGGAGTTTTACGGAAAAACATTAACAGGTGCAATGAAGCAAAGACCTCGCCACGAAAAAGCATTACAAGTAGTTAATGGAACTGTTGGAGAGGCTTTAGGAAAATTATACGTTGAAAAAATGTTCCCTGCTGAAGCGAAAGCTAAAGCGATGAAAATGATCAAAAACGTAATGAGAGCCTATGAAATTAGAATTAATAATTTGACTTGGATGTCTGCTGAAACTAAAACAAAAGCAATTGAGAAGTTAAATAAATTAACTATCAAAATAGGTTATCCAGACAAATGGGAAGATTACTCCGCTTTAGCAGTAAAAAGTCCTGAAGATGGAGGAAGCTATTTTCAAAATGTAAGAAATATTTCTAATTGGCGTTGGGCGAAAGAATTAGATAAATTAGGAAAACCTGTTGATAAAACTGAATGGGGAATGTCTCCTCAAACGGTTAATGCCTACTACAATCCATCTTACAATGAGATTGTTTTCCCTGCAGCAATCTTACAACCGCCATTTTACAATTACCAAGCTGACGAAGCTGTAAATTATGGTGGAATTGGAGGAGTAATTGGTCATGAAATTTCTCATGGATTTGACGATCAAGGAGCAACTTATAATGCTGATGGAAATTTAATTGACTGGTGGACAGCCGAAGATTTAACAAAATTTACCTCTTTAGGTGGTGCCCTTGCTGATCAATATTCTGCATTAGAACCATTACCAGGAACTCATGTGGACGGTAAATTTACATTAGGAGAAAACATCGGAGATTTAGGTGGAGTAAATGCTGCTTACGATGGATTACAATTGTATTTGAAAGAAAATGGAAATCCAGGTTTAATTGATGGTTACACTCCTGAGCAAAGATTTTTTATCTCTTGGTCGACCATTTGGAGATCTAAAATGAGAGACGAAGCCTTGAAAAATCAAGTTAAAACAGATCCGCATTCTCCAGGAATGTACCGCGCTTATGTGCCAATTCAAAACGTAGATGCTTTCTATTCTGCGTTTAATATTAAAGAAGGTGACGGAATGTTTATAGCTCCAGAAAAACGAGTTAAAATTTGGTAATACCCCATTTTTACATAAATTTAATAATCCCATTTTGTATTTCAAAATGGGATTTTTTATGTGCTTTTCGATTTTTGAAAAGATCTGTTGACTAAATAAAGTCCGAATAAAGTGATTGTTCCTCCTACAGCAATTGCTAATGATAAAGGTTCTCCAAAAATATAAGCACCTAAAAGAACTGCAATTATTGGATTGATGTAAGCATAAATACTATTTATTTCAGCCGGTAAATGTTGCAAAGCATAGATATAAGCAATGAAGGTTAACACCGATCCAAAAATTACTAAATAACCTATTGAAACCCATGAAATTACTGGAATAGTTGATAAACTCACCGCCGATCCCGTAGCCCCCAAATAGGTAAAAAGAAAAATACTTGAAATAAACATTTGGATTCCTAAACTAAAATAAGGGTTAAAACTTGCCGCTTTTTTCTTAGTATATAAGGTGGCAAACGCCCAGGTTAATGTTGAAATTATGGATATTATTATGCCAAATCGGAAATCAAAAATCAAGAAATCACTTAAATGTTCGTAAAAAATAACACATACTCCCGCAAAACCTATAACCAATCCTACAATAGCTGATTTAACTAATTTTTCACCTCTAAACAGACTGATGATTACCACCCATAGCGGTACCAAAGCGCCTATAATTGCACCCAAACCACTACTGATATATTTTACTCCCCAAGTACTTAAACCGTTGCTTAATACAAAATTCAAAATACTCAAAATGATAATGGTTTTCCATTGTTTGCCTTTAGGCCAAGTCGTTTTCTTATATAAAAAATAAGATAAATATAATGTCGCCCCTAAGAATTGACGGATAGCTGCAAGTTGTAACGCTGGCATGTGCTTCACCCCTTCTTTTGAGGCAATCCAGGTAGTCCCCCAAAAAAAACTCACCCAGCAAAGAGCCAAAATTGGCAATCCAATTAAGGTAATTTTCGATTTAACTCTAGATTTTAATTTTTGTATCAACTATAAACTTCCTTTTATGAATTGGTATTTCAAAACGCTTTCTAATTTATCGGAAGCTATGGTTTTCCCAATGGATGGTTTTGAATGGGTAAAGATAGGCCGTTCCAAATTATATTCTTTGGCTTTTTGAGAATAATACTCTTCCCTACTTGGATGAAAAGGCGCAACAGCATTAAACGTTTCGCTCCAAAAATTACTATCAATGATTTTTAAAATAATTCCAATGCAATCTTCTTGATGAATCAAATTTATAGGTGCCTCCGGGTTTTCAATATTGGTTCGCCCGGCCAAAAAAAGAATGGGATGACGGTCTTCGCCTATGAGTCCACCAAAACGTAAAATGGTGGTTTCAAAATTGGAATTATTTTGTAATAATTTCTCGCATTCTAGCAACTGCTTGCCGCTTTCGGTGTCTGGATTTGGAATGGTGTCTTCCGTAACGAATTCACATTCGTCAGAAAAAACAGAAGTAGAACTCACGAAAAGCACTTTTTTAATTCCCGATTTTTCAATAAATGGAAGGATATTTTCTATTTTAGAAACGAAATTTTCTTTTGAATTACCTCTTAATTTAGGCGGAATATTAATTATTAAAACTTGGCTTTGTTCCAAGAATTGATCCATGTTCCCATTGATCCCGTTTTCTCCTATTTCGATCAAAAAAGGAGTTATTCCAGCCTGTTCAACTACGTCCATTTTTTCGGAAGAAGTCGTCGAACCCTTAACCGAAAACCCATTTCCTATTATAGCTTTCGCCAAAGGCAATCCCAACCAACCACAACCAAGAATGCTAATTTTTGTCATTATTGAATGCCTTTTAAAGTATCAATACTAACAGTCAAACTATCTTTCGAATTCGATTTTCTGGATTTGAGATTATCTGATTTTCGAACCACATTAGATGGAACAATTTTCTTTTGAATAACAACCGCATCGTTTAATACAAATGGAGTTGGCATCATCCAAGGTAATCTTTGGGCAATTCTGAATTTAGGATTGCTTATTAAATCAAACGAACTTTCCATTAAATCCATATCAAAAACCGCGGTTACTGGAATAGAAAACTGCAATTCCAACGGCTCATTATCAACAACATAATAGCTAACTAATTTCTTCCCTCTTCGCTTATAAATACTTCCTTTTTGATCTAATGCCAAAGCTCCATTTGCCTTTAAATTATAGAACGTCATTATTTCATTTGCAAAAACATCATAACGATTTACTGGTCGATTTGGAGTAATTTTTATCTTATAATAATGTTGAGACCCCGCAATACTATCCCGTAAAAACGAAATTGTAGGATCGCTTATTTCTTTTACATCGGCTTCAGCTGAATAAGTAAATCCCGAATTATATTTGCTGAACAACGGATTCTTGTTTAATTCTGTTGCTTTTTTTGGATTTTCCCCCAAGTACATTTTCGTCCAAGAGTCTAAGTTTACATCATAGGTAGTCCAAACCGCTTTTTTTGTATCGGCATTATAAACATAAAGCAAGCTGTTTGGTTTTGCCGTTCCAACAGCATAACCAGAATTGAAACTAGCCTTTATGAAAAACCCAATTGAGATTAATAATGATAACAAGGCCCAAAATCCTTTTCTAGGAAACGATCCAAATATTGGTAACAACAATCCGAAAACTAAAACAGTTAACACCGCGCTTCCAGTTAAAATTTTTAATCCCAAGCCAATTGGAAACATCGTAATAAATGGAACTAAAATAATTAAGGAGGGGATACTCAAAATTAAATTCAATATTGGTTTTGTTTTTTGGGTGGTGACAAAATAAGCCAACATAAACAAACTGAAAAATAATGGAATAACTAAAAATCCTGCTCCAGGCAAATAAATAGCAAGAGCAAAATTGATTAAAATCCAAATAAATAAAGGCGCTATAGAATAATTCTCGGTTTTATTTTCCGAATTGGAGTTGGAATAAAACAATAACGAAATCGCCAAACTCAAAAACACAAACGCACCTATATAATCGTGACCGTTATAGGTAAAACCATGAAGGATATCATTGTATTGTGGGTAAATCTTTAGCAACAATTTCCAACCAAAATAAGTGGTTATTCCCGAAACGAGTAACGCCCCAAGGAAAATTAAAAAGCCTTTCCCCATTTCTGAAAATACCAAAACTCGTTTGCCAAGACCTATAAATACTAAAAATAAAAATAGGAAAACCGAGATCATTACCATTGGGAAAACCCAGGAAAAAGGGTAACTCACAAATTTAAAAGGCGTATTAAAATAAACATAGTCCTCACTGGATTGAAGAGAAGTCAAATCAGAATTAGCAAAATAATTCAACAAAGGAACCATATAAGTTCCTTGGTGCTCCATTGTTTTCGGACTCAAATGATTGAAGTCATCCTGTGCCGTATGGTAATTAAAATGATTGTCGATAAATGCAAAATTGAATCCTTGAATTTTTCCTTGCTCTCTAAAAACAGTCAAATCGGTGTCGTTCGGTAACATTTTATAAATGCTGTACATCAAGGAATTTGAAACCGGATAACTTGGGTTGGCGGCCGTAAATTCCTTAACCATATTCGCATTCCCCTTATTCACTTCCATCAACATATAGCTTGGCCCAGCACTTCCTCGGGCTTCAAAATTTAAAACCAAACCCACTTCTTTCGCCCAATTGCTTTGGGTTACAAAAAGTGCCGCTCCGTTCAAACCCAGTTCTTCCGCATCCGAAAACAAAATGATAATATCGTTTTTATGTGGTGTTTTATTTGCCAAAAAAGCACGAACGCCTTCCAAAATAGTTGCAATTCCCGAAGCATCATCGCTAGCCCCATGAGAATAGGAATGCGGTGCGCTGTCGTAATGAGATAGCAACAATAACGCTTTTGAACTATCTGACCCTTTAATTCTCGCTAAAATATTTTTAGATTTTGTCAAGTTTCCCCAATCAGAAAGCGTGGTTCCTTCCTGAATTTGGGTTTCCAATCCCATTTTCTGTAATTCTTTAACCAGATAATCACCAACCATTTTATGATTACTAGAACCAATAAAGTGTGGGTTTTCTGATATAACCTTTACTTTTTCCAACGCTCTTTTTGTGGAATATTCGGAAAGCAATGAATCATCCGATGAAACCCATTGAGGCATCATTAATAAATAAATTAAACCTATGGTCACCACAATAAAAAGTATCGATAAAATGGCTAAAAATCTGTTTTTCATTTGTAATTAATTTTAAATTAAATGTCTTTTTTGACTAACATAAAATAATCATTTTCCAATGCCATGTAGCCTTGGTCATATATAAAATAATAGGTGTTCCCGGTTTTGGTATTCAAGATATTGGTGACAAATTCAAAATCAAAACCTTTACTTAATAATTTTGCACGAGAGGTTTTCGACTTTCCTTCTACATTTAAGGCGCACAAAATCCGATAATTTTTTCGCAATTTGTTGTTCACATTGCGCATAAAATTAGTGCTGTCCTTATTGATTTTGTTGTTATAGGAATTCCTACAACCGTCGCT
>CALPNL020000037.1 GCA_943324925.2 Chitinophaga pinensis
ACTGAACTACCAAACCAGCGCTTTATTGCGAGTGCAAATATACAATCTATTTCGACTCTAGCAAGTGTTTTATTATAAAAATTTAATTATAACAATCTATTTTATCCAAAAGATTGTTTTTCAACTAGGTATGTGGTGAGGATTTTCTCGAAATTGTTACCAACAGAAACGGGAACATACTTAATTTTGTTCTGGGCGCAGGTGATTGCTACCTTTTTGAAGTAATTGGAAACTTGATTTTCGTACGTTTCCTTAATATTATCTGCAAAAATATTAATTTCTTCCCCTGATTCTAAGTCGATAAATTTTCTTGGAGCCGCATCGAAA
Organism: Chitinophaga pinensis; assembly: GCA_943324925.2. Lineage (GTDB taxonomy): Bacteria > Bacteroidota > Bacteroidia > Flavobacteriales > Flavobacteriaceae > Flavobacterium. Next base: position 328 of record CALPNL020000037.1, read on the forward strand.
TCAAAATTTAATTCCGTTTTTTCATCAATTACATGAAACAAAACGATTTTGTGTTTGTTGTGTTTCAAATGTTGTAATGCCGTGAATAACGCTTCTTCATTTCCTGTTTGGAACATATCGGTGAACAAAACGATCATGGACCGTCGATGAATTTTCTCAGCAATTTGGTGTAAAAAGGTGATGGTATCGGTGCTTTTTGGGGTTTTACTGTTTTCCAATAATGACTCTAATTTGTTTAAAATCATTCGGTGGTGGCGATCGCTTCCTTTTTCCGGAGCATAATATTCATAAGTGTTAGAATAGACGCTGAGTCCAACGGCATCTCGCTGCTTTTTCAATAAATTCATTAGTACTGCCGAGGCCAAAACCGAAAATCCAATTTTACTTTCATAAAACAGCTGACTTTCTTTGAGCTTTGGATAATGCATCGAAGAGGAATTATCGATGATCAAGTGGCAGCGTAAATTGGTTTCCTCCTCGTATCTTTTGGTATACAGCCGATCGGTTTTTGCAAATAATTTCCAATCCATGTGCTTCGTGCTTTCCCCAGGATTGTAGACTTTATGTTCCGAAAACTCCGCTGAAAATCCATGAAACGGACTTTTATGCATTCCCGAAATAAACCCTTCAACCACTTGATTGGCTAACAATTCAAGGTGCTGAAAGCTAGAAATTTTCTCTATTTGGGATTCAATTTTCATCCTTCAAATGTATTAAAAGAATGATGGAATTAAAAATTTAGAAACTGAAATAAATTCAGTTTAAATAAAAAAGGCTTGACTTTCGTCAAACCTTAGTTAGTCTTGCAACAATAAATATTTTATAATAAAGTATTCAAGCTGTCGGCATAGGTTTGCTTTGGCGCAACTCCCACTTGTCTAGCTACTACTTCCCCATTTTTAAAAACTAAAACAGTAGGAATATTTCGTACTCCGTATTTTGCAGCAAACTCTTGGTTTGCATCTACGTCTACTTTTCCTACCACTGCTTTTCCAGCAAATTCTTCACTTATTTCGTCAATGATTGGTCCAACCATTCTACAAGGCCCACACCATGCTGCCCAAAAATCGACCATTACTGGTTTGTCTGATTTCAAAACTACTTCGTCAAAAGTAGCGTCTGTTATTGCTAATGCCATATTTTATATGTTTTAATTTATTTTCTGAAGCAAATTTAATAATTAAATACCATTTGAACACTATTGTAAAATTACTTTTGATTATGAATGTATTGGTTTAATTTATGTGTTTTTTTTGGGAGCATTTTCCCGCTGTCATTCCAATCCGTGTTGTATTTCGTGCCTCTCCGCAACCCGGGATTTTCCCTTCTATCGGGGCTAGAATTTTATAGAATTAATTCAATTTAAAGTTAACTTGCATTTTTTCCAATTCAGAAAGCAACTCGTTCGAAATATTAATTTTTAATTTCCGACTTGGCATTTCCAATTTCGTTACCACTTTTATTTCTTCTATTTCAGTTAGCAGCTCAACTTGTGGATTTTCTTCATCGTAAACAATATCGCTTTCTACATCGTCAAGAGCAATAACTTGGGGAGCAATTTCAACCTGGGTTTTTATTTTTTCCAATTCCATGACTTCAAAAACCACTGATTTGTCTCCTTTATTTTGTTGGAAAACAGTACTTAGCTGATGAATAAATTCCGAATGTAAATCGTTTATATTGATATGAACGACTAGTTTTTTAGCAAACAACCCAAGGATATCTTGAAGAATTTTAAATTCAACAAATTGAATTCTTGGTTCGCCTTTTTTACCTGTTTCTTTATCTGGCCAACCTTCTTTTACCATTAACTTAATAAAGGTAAAACTATTCGGGGTTAAATAGTGACGGAATTTCATGTATTCTTCACCAAAAATTCTAAACTCGTGGCTTTCATCATATCCTTCTAAAACAAAAGACCCCCATCCTTTTCCTGATTTATTAACCAGGTGTTTTACATTGGACACAATGCCTCCAAAAGATAAGTTTTTATTTATTTGGTTATTCAAATCTTTTAAAGATTCCAATTTAGAATTGCAATAGTATTTCATTTCATATTTAAAATCATCCAGCGGATGTCCTGAAAGGTAAATACCTACCACTTCTTTTTCCTTAGCCAATTTTTCCATAGTAGACCAATCTTCACAAGGTGGAACAACAGGCTCAGCAATTTGAACTTCACTTGCCTCACCAAACAAACTAACCTGTGAGGAGTTTTCATTTTCCTGAAATTTTAACCCATAGCGTATCGCTTTTTCATAAAAAGTAATTCCATCTCCATCGTCATGAAAATACTGCGCTCTTGAAACTCCTTTAAAGGAATCAAAACCACCGGCTAAAATCAAATTTTCAAGTGCCTTTTTATTGGCAGCACGCAAGTCAATTCGCTTGGTTAAATCGAAAATAGATTTGTATTTACTCTCCTTTCTATTTTCTACAATAGTTTGAACAGCTCCCATTCCAACGCCTTTAACAGCACCAATTCCAAAGCGCACGGCGTAGTTTTCATTTACCGTGAATTTATAAAAAGACTCGTTTACATCTGGCCCTAATACCTGTAATCCCATGCGCTTACATTCTTCCATAAAAAAGGAAACTTGCTTAATATCGCTCATGTTATTTGATAAAACGGCAGCCATATATTCTGCTGGGTAATTCGCTTTTAAATAGGCCGTTTGATAAGCAATCCAAGCATAACAGGTAGAGTGTGATTTATTAAATGCGTATTCGGCAAATGCTTCCCAGTCCTTCCATATTTTTTCTAATTTTTCTTCTTCATGGCCTTTTGCAGCAGCTTGGCTGATGAATTTTGGCTTCATTTTATCCAAAACGTCTTTCTGCTTTTTCCCCATTGCTTTTCGCAATACATCGGCATCCCCTTTAGAAAAGTCAGCTAATTTTTGTGATAAAAGCATCACTTGCTCTTGATAAACGGTAATTCCGTAGGTGTCTTTTAGTAATTCTTCACAAGCATCAAGATCGTATTCTATAGTTTCTTCCCCATTTTTTCGTCGGATAAAACTTGGGATATAAGCAATTGGTCCCGGTCGATAAAGCGCATTCATCGCAATCAAATCGCCAAAAACAGTAGGCTTTAATTCCTTCAAATACTTTTGCATTCCTGGTGATTCATATTGGAAGATACCTATGGTTTCACCACGCTGAAAAAGCTCAAAAGTTTTAACATCATCAATTGGAAAAGTATCAGGGTCTAAAACTATTCCTGACCTGTATTTTACTAATTTAACCGTGTCTTTAATTAAAGTTAGTGTCTTCAATCCTAAAAAGTCCATTTTTAACAATCCGGCACTTTCTACAACGGAGTTATCAAATTGTGTGACATATAAATCAGAATCTTTGGCTGTAGCTATAGGAACAAAATTGGTAATATCACTTGGCGTAATGATAACTCCGCAGGCATGAATTCCGGTATTTCTTAGATTCCCTTCTAATATCTGCGCCTGTTGAATGGTCTCCCCTGACAGATCGTTCTCCTTAGAAATAGAGATCAAATCTTTAATTTTTTCAAAATCTTCAGGGCGAAGAATTTTTTTAATTTCCGGTTCGGCTTCTTTTAAGAAACGCGCTAAACTCCATTTTGACGGAATTAAATTCGGAATTAATTTGGCTATTTTATCGGCTTCAAAAAGGGGTAAATCCAACACGCGAGCGGTATCTCGAATTGCCGATTTTGCCGCCATTGTCCCATAAGTAATAATTTGAGCCACCTGCTTTGAACCGTATTTTTTAATCACATAATCCATTACGCGACTTCTACCTTCGTCATCAAAATCGATATCAATATCGGGTAATGACACCCGGTCCGGGTTTAGGAAACGCTCAAAAAGGAGGTTGTACAATAAGGGATCAATATTGGTAATACCGAGGCAATAAGCTACCACAGAACCCGCTGCTGACCCTCTGCCTGGTCCAACAGAAACGTCCATTTTTCTTGCTTCGGCGATGAAATCTTGAACAATCAAAAAATATCCTGGATAACCTGAATTTTGAATGGTAAGCAACTCAAAATCGATGCGCTCTTGAATCTCTGGGGTTATTTCAGTATATCTTCTTTTGGCACCTAAATAAGTTAAGTGCTTTAAGTAGGAATTTTCTCCTCTTTTTCCTCCGTCAATATCATCGTCGGCGACTAAAAATTCTTGTGGAATTTCAAATTTTGGCAGGAGCACTTCCCGCGCTAAATCGTAAATCTCAATTTTAGAAACCACCTCTGAAAGGTTGGAAATTGCCTCAGGCAAATCAGTGAATAGCATTTTCATCTCTTCACCAGATTTAAAATAATACTCCTGATTTGGCATTCCATATCGGTAACCACGGCCTCTTCCTATTGGCGTAGATTGCTTTTCACCATCCCGAACGCAAAGTAAAATGTCATGCGCATTGGCATCTTCTTTGTTTAAATAGAAGGTATTATTTGTGGCAACAATTTTAATATCATTCTTTTTTGCCAATGAAATCAAACTTGCATTTACGCGGTTTTCATCTTCTTGATTGTGACGCATCACTTCAATATACAAGTCAGAACCGAATTGTTGTTTCCACCAAATTAGGGCTTCCTCAGCTTGGTTTTCACCGATATTTAGAATTTTACTTGGGATTTCACCATATAAATTTCCAGTTAATACAATCAAATCTTCTTTGTACTTTTCTATGAGATTTCTATCTATTCTAGGAACATAATAGAATCCATCGGTGTTAGCTATAGAAGTTAATTTAGTTAGATTCTGATATCCCTTTTTGTTTTTTGCAAGGAATACAATTTGATACCCATTGTCTTTTCGAGATTTGTCTAAATGGTCTTCGCAAACAAAAAATTCACAGCCTACAATAGGTTTAATAATTACTTCACTTGGCGAGTCTCCATTGGCTAAAGCCTCCTCATTTTTGACCTGAGCAGTTTTATTATGGTATAAAATATCTCTAACAAAATGGAAGGCGCCCATTAAATTAGCATGATCGGTGATGGCAACAGCCGGCATTTTATTTTCAGATGCTGATTTAACCAATTTAGCCACGCTTATTGTAGATTGTAAAACTGAAAACTGAGTATGGTTATGCAAATGCACAAAATCGGCATCAATTAAAACTTGTTTATTTTCGGCAATTTCTTCCTGCGAAACCAAATTGGCTTGTCGCTCTCCAAACTGCTGTTTTATTTTTTGTGAGGCTTCTTTTAAATTGATATGTCTCAATCCAATCAGCTGAATGGTGTTAGGATTTTGAGTTTTGAATTTATTTAAATAATCTCCGTCTACTTGAAGTTCTTTTTCGGTAAAAATTTCTGTTCGAATCAATTCAAAAAAACACCGAGTGGTCGCTTCCACATCGGCAGTAGCATTATGGGCTTCGGAAAATGGCGAATTGAATAAATAACTGTGCAATTCTGTTAAGGTAGGTAACTTAAACTTACCTCCACGGCCTCCTGGTAATTGCAATAAAGAAGCAGTCACTTCGGTACAAGTGTCTAAAACTGGCATGGAACTCATTTGGCTTTCAATTCCAAAACGATGGAATTCGCAACCCATAATATTGATGTCAAATTTTAAATTTTGACCTACAATAAATTTAGATTTGCTTAAAGCGAGATTGAATTTTTCTAGCACCTCAGCCATTGGAAAACCTTCGGCTTCGGCTAACTCGGTAGAAATACCATGTACTTTTTCCGCATCATAAGGGATGTTATATCCTTCTGGTTGAACTAAATAATCCTGATGTTCAATAAGCTTACCCATTTCATCGTGCAACTGCCAAGCAATTTGAACACAACGCGGCCAATTTCCTGTATCGGTAATTGGAGCGTCCCATCGCTTTGGCAATCCAGTGGTTTCGGTATCGAATATTAGGTACATAGGGTTTTAAAAAGTCAAATAAAGTAACAGTTAATCAGATTATTTTCCTGAAGAGCCATTAAATTAATTGTAGTTGGAAATTTATTTGAACTTCAAATTTAAGTTTTTTTGAAGTAGGAATTTTGATAAGTTATCAACAAATGAAATTTTATAATTCCGTTGAAATCAGGATAAATTGTAAAAAAAATGCCTCGCAAATTGCGAGGCATTAAGTAGCATTTGATGCTTATAATTATTTCATTTTTTCCACTTGTTCTTTTACTTCTTCCAATGATCCTTCAAACACTTGTGTGTTTTTGTTTCCATTATCATTAGTAATAACAGTTGCTTTAGCTTTTCCGTTTTCATTACTAATTTGAACGTTCACTGTTTTCATTTCTGATTTTTTAGAACAACATTCCATTTCCGCTTTTGGAGCAATGAATTTTCCGTCTTTATCGTAGTGTGATAAACACATTTCTTTTTCTTCAGGAGAACATTTAAGACTATCGCACATAGCAGCACATTCGTCTTTAGTCATCGTTGCACATTTGCTCATATCGCATTTGCCCATCATTTTTCCTTCAGCACATTCCATTTTAATCATCATTACTTTTGGAGCCTCATGAGCAGAACCGTTTCCTAAAATAGGAGCGATTACTAAACCAATCAAACAAGTTAATTTAATTAATATGTTCATTGATGGCCCAGAAGTATCCTTAAATGGATCCCCAACAGTATCTCCAGTTACTGCTGCTTTGTGAGCTTCAGAACCTTTGTAAGTCATTTCACCATTAATCTCAACACCTGCTTCAAAAGATTTTTTTGCATTGTCCCAAGCACCACCGGCATTGTTTTGAAATACAGCCCATAGCACACCAGAAACGGTAACTCCAGCCATATATCCACCTAACATTTCAGCGATTAATTGGTTGTTATCGGAATAAACTAATTTACCTAATAAAACAATTGCAATTGGGAAACCAATTGTTAAAACTCCTGGCAACATCATTTCGCGTAAAGCGGCTTTAGTGGAAATTTCAACACATTTTCCGTATTCCGGTTTACCAGTTCCTTCCATAATTCCAGGAATTTCTTTAAACTGACGACGAACTTCATATACCATATCCATTGCAGCTTTACCTACAGAGTTCATTGCTAAAGCAGAGAAAACTACAGGAATCATACCTCCTACGAATAACATTGCTAATACTGGCGCTTTGAAGATATTAATACCATCAATTCCTGTAAAAGTTACGTAGGCAGCAAATAAAGCTAATGAAGTTAATGCTGCAGAAGCGATTGCAAAACCTTTTCCAGTTGCAGCAGTAGTATTTCCAACAGAGTCTAAAATATCCGTTCTGGTACGAACTTCTTTTGGTAATTCACTCATTTCGGCAATTCCACCTGCGTTATCTGATATAGGTCCGAACGCGTCAATTGCTAATTGCATAGCGGTTGTAGCCATCATTGCCGATGCTGCTAAAGCTACACCATAGAAACCTGCTAATGCATACGTTGACCATATTGCTCCAGCAAATAATAAAACCGTTGGGAAGGTAGAAATCATTCCAGTTGCTAAACCAGCAATTACGTTTGTTCCAGCCCCAGTTGATGATTTTTGTACAATTTTCAATACTGGACTAGTTCCTAATCCAGTATAATATTCCGTTACTGATGAAATAGCTCCACCAACAAATAATCCAATTAAAGTAGCATAGAAAACACGCATTGATGAGATATCTTTTAATCCTTCACCGAAGAAAGACATATTCATAGTTTCTGGCAACATGAATTTTACTAAGAAGAAACAAGCCAAAGCAGTTAACGCAATAGAAACCCAGTTTCCAATGTTTAATGCTTTTTGAACTTGAGCTTCTTTAGCATCATCACTTGATATTTTTACTAACATTGTTCCGATGATAGAGAATAATATCCCAAAACCAGCGATTGCCATTGGTAATAAAATAGGTCCAATTCCACCGAATGCATCTTCGATTTTACCACCCATATCTTTAATCACATAATTTCCAAGAACCATTGCGGCAAGAACTGTAGCAACATAAGAACCAAATAAATCGGCACCCATTCCGGCAACATCTCCAACGTTATCTCCAACGTTATCTGCAATTGTAGCAGGATTACGAGGATCATCTTCTGGTATTCCAGCTTCTACTTTTCCTACTAAGTCAGCACCTACGTCAGCAGCTTTAGTATAAATACCACCCCCAACACGAGCAAACAATGCGATCGATTCAGCACCAAGAGAGAAACCTGCAAGAGTTTCCAAAACAATGGTCATGTCTTCTGTTGATGTCCAAGTTCCTTTCATAAAGTATTGGAAAAAGAAGATAAAAAATCCTGTTAATCCTAATACTGCTAATCCAGCAACACCAAGACCCATAACGGTACCTCCACCAAAAGAAACTTTTAATGCTTGAGGCAAACTAGTTCTCGCTGCTTGAGTTGTTCTTACGTTCGTTTTTGTAGCTATTTTCATCCCCATATTCCCAGCTAAAGCAGAGAAAAAAGCTCCAAAAATAAAAGCAACCACTATTAAGATATTTGTTGTAGGCACTACAAATGAAATTATTGCTAAAACAATACTCGCAATAACCACAAAAATCGCTAATAATCGGTATTCTGCTTTAAGAAAAGCCAAGGCGCCTTCATAGATATAATCTGAAATTTCTTTCATTTTACCATCCCCTGCATCTTGTTTTAATACCCAAGATCTTTTGATTGACATAAAAACCAATCCTATTAAAGCCATAACTATTGGCACATAAATCATTAATGATTCCATATTCTATTTATTCGTTATTTAATAATCGGATGCAAATGTATGAAAACCATGACAAATAAAAAAGCACAATTCACATTTGAAGAGTGCTTTTTTGAGTATTTGTTATTTATTTTAATTTATTCTGTGTAGACTGTTAATATTAATAGTGTTTTTTGGGAAATTTTCAAACAAATCGCATGTTACGGGATTTATCATCATTTAAATTATTAGAAAAAGATGCCGAAGGACCCTTTGATTCCAAAATTATTAGTTTGAGGAGTGATGTAGGAACCTCTCCAACTGAATTCTATTTTGAAAACTTTAAAGATATTTCCAATTCCAGCATTGTATTCCCAATACACATTTTCCGGTGCTCTATAGTTTATTCCCGAAGCATTTAAGGCTCTACTATCATCCGAAATTGTTCCGTAAGCTCCTCTAATTCCAATTGTTTCCCTTAAATTTAATTTTCTAAAATAAGGTATTCTTGCAAAAATTCGTCCACCAAAATTATGTTCCAACTGAAGTGTTGCATATTGATCGGCTTCAAACTCATAGAAATTTAATAAGTTAAAAGTATTTCTTATGGTAAAATAGGTTTGGTTTCCAGGAATAATACTCATCAAGCCTAGCGGTACACCTCCAAAGGTTTTTCCTAACTCCATAGTAGAATTTAAAACTCCTAACGGCCCAATAATAATAGGTTGTTTGTAATAAATCTGAACTTTTTTATAATCAAAATCACTATCTAAAAATCCTTTTATTCCTTGGCTAAAGTTAATGAAAAATCGAGGGTACGGACTGCTTACGATTTGACGTTCAACTGCGTAGCCAATTGGTTTTCTTCCAGGAGTATAATCAATTTGAAAATTAACTTCCGATTGATTTAGATCGGCTCTAATCATTCCACCATTCCCTAAAACATCTGGCTTAGTGCTATAATAGTCTAATTTAAATTCTGGCGAAGCAGAAACTAAGGTTCTATAGGAGAAGCCCGTTTGAAAAGTCAGGTTTTTAACGGGTTCCATTTCCACAGCAAAAGAGGTGAAATTTATGTTGGTTAATTTTCCGTTATTCCCTCCAGCGAATAATGAAGACGAAGCAAAACTTCTCCCCAAAACATCGTTAGAAGTGGTTAAACTTGCTCCAATTTGCTCGACATCTCGTCTTGTTCCTCCTTCAATAATTAATCGATTGTTTCTATTTAAAAGCCATTTTCCAGAAACACCATATTTAACTTTATTATCCTTAAATCCATAAGCCGTATAAGCTTGGATTCGCCATAAATCATTTGGGCCAAAATAAGTTCTACCACCAACGCGCAATCGGAAACCCTCCACATTATTAAAACCTACAGTTGATAAAACCGGCCCATAATCTATTCCGCCATCATGATAATAACCACTTCCTAGAATGGTGACAACATCATATAACTGCCTGAATTTTCTGTTGGTTTGTAGCGTATCCAACATTTTATAAATACCTTTTTCGTCTTTATTCAAATTCTCAAATCGATTTTCTTCCCAATATTCATCAGATTTAGTGAAAATAGATTCCTCTTTATCAAACGTTTGTTCTTTATAAAAGTCAGCGGGTTTAGCCCTATTAAATTGATGATTTCTATATAGGGTGGTCCGTTTACCATACATCCCTCTGGAGGTTTCTTTTTTGCTTAAAGCAAAATCGGTCATCATATAATCTCTAGTTAATAAGAAAACGGAGTCGTTCAATACCTCGAATTCTTGTTCTATATAGATGTCTTTTACCCAGTTTATGTTTGCACTTTTGGTAGAAGCCATGTTAATATTCTTAATAGCATAAGTAGAATCGGCTACCCAAAAATCACCTTTAAAAGTCAACTCGCTTTTTCGTCTAGGATAAAATACAATATTATAACACCATTTTTTATCTACAAAGGAACTGTCTCTCAAAACATAATTGTACACATCGATTCCAGTTCTTGAAAGGGGACTTGTAAAACTTTTATCGAAGAAATTTAAGTAGTTATTGTAAATGTCGTTCTCATTATAAAGATCTTTTACAAACTCTATTATTTGTTGATTGGTATTGAACCCAGAATTTTTATTGGCTTTCAATATCTCTTTGACTTTTCCTCTCACATTATCGCCATATACATTAGAGAGCGCTTCATTTATAAAAATAGGTAAATAGGTTTTTCCTGTAACTTTTGAAGTATCTACTTGTTTGAAAATAAATTCCATTCCTTTAAAAATCTTGCTTTTCATAAAAGCACTGTCAATCGTGTTCATGTCAAATTCCAATTTCTCGTACTTTTCCATTTCATATTGATTGAACTGACGCAATCCATTTTTACGTCGATGCTCCCATATTTTTTTAAGGAGGTCTATTGCAGGATTATTTTTTTTGGAGGTTTTACCAGAATAAATTAAAACCTCATTCAATTTTACTCCGTCTGTAATTTTGATTTTAAAATCATAATTTACCGCTTTCGGCAAGGCAACTTCTTTAGTTTGAAATCCAGAAAAGGAAACTACAATCACTTTGAAATTTAGTTTGGATTCCAAATAAAACCGACCGTCTTCATTAGATACCACCCCTTCATTTGTTCCTTTAAACATAATATTGGCATAGGGAACAGGTTGGTTTTTATCGTCTACAACTATCCCACTTACCTTGGTTTGGGCATTGGATAAAAGAGATAAATAAAGTAAAAGAGTTATAAATAATTTGAATTTCATAGATAAAAAAAACTTCACCAATTTTTTTTTGATGAAGTTTCAAATATAGTAAATTTATTGTTGAATAGAATTTTAATAAAGAGTAATAAAATCTCTTTTTAATTAACATTTTATTTTTTGTACATCACTTTTTTAACCGCAGCTACTACATCCGATGCATTCGGCAACCATTCTTTCAAAAGTGTTGGAGAATAAGGCGCTGGAGTGTCAGCAGTAGTGATTCTTTGAATTGGAGCATCTAAAAAGTCGAATGCACGCTCTTGAACTATATAAGTGATTTCAGAAGCCACACTTGCAAAAGGCCAAGCTTCTTCCAAAACTACTAATCTATTTGTTTTTCTAACCGAGGTTAAAATAGCGTCATAATCCATTGGGCGAACCGTTCTTAAGTCGATAATTTCACAAGAAATTCCTTCTTTAGCCAATTCATCAGCAGCAATATGAGCTTCTTTAATAATTTTACCAAAAGAAACAATCGTTACGTCAGAACCCTCTCTTTTAATATCGGCAACACCTAGAGGAATAATATAATCTCCATCAGGCACTTCGCCTTTATCACCATACATTTGTTCTGATTCCATGAAAATTACAGGATCATTATCGCGAATCGCCGCTTTCAATAATCCTTTAGCATCATAAACGGTTGAAGGAACAACCACTTTTAATCCTGGAGTATTAGCAAACCAGTTTTCAAAAGCCTGGGAGTGAGTGGCACCAAGTTGACCTGCAGAAGCGGTTGGACCTCTAAATACCATTGGCATTGGAAATTGTCCAGCCGACATTTGACGCATCTTAGCTGCATTATTAATAATTTGATCAATCCCTACTAAAGAGAAATTGAAAGTCATGTATTCCACAATTGGACGACAACCATTCATAGCAGAACCAACCGCAATTCCGGCAAATCCTAATTCAGCAATTGGAGTGTCGATAACCCTCTTTGGACCAAATTCGTCTAACATTCCTTTGGAAGCTTTGTATGCTCCGTTGTATTCAGCAACTTCTTCACCCATTAAATATACGGCTTCATCGCGACGCATTTCTTCACTCATTGCTTCAGCAATCGCTTC
>CALPNL020000038.1 GCA_943324925.2 Chitinophaga pinensis
TAGGGGCAAATGCCGGAGTTCCACTTGAAACGTCTTGGTTTAATTGTCTGTAGTTGGAGTTTCTTGCTTGTTCAAATCCACCTGTTTTGTATACAATGTCCATTACATTATTAACACTTGCAAAGAATCCAAAGGTGTTATCTCCTACTTTCCACGATTTTCCACCTACCAAATTCAATAAAGCGAAATTATCAAATTTTTCTTGCTTTAACAATTCGTTTGCTCTAGCTTGAGTGGCCTCTGGGAATGGATTGTTATTCACCCCAAGCGGATCTGTAAAAAAGCGATCTGTTCTTGTTATTGGAGCAACATCAATATAGTTGTTGGCTAGATAATTTATATTAGCACCAACCCACCAAAATTTAGGATCTCTATATTCAATTCCAAGAGAAGCAGCTGCTTGTGGCATTCCTGATTGTTTGTAATTTTTCAATTTGGCTTGACCATAATCATTTAATGGCATTGGATTATCAACTGTAGCGGCAGCATCTGAACTCACTTTTACATTTGGATTACTGTCAAAAATATAGTCACCATAGGCAATACTGGTTGTCACTTTTATGGTAGAAGTAACCGCGTATTCAGCACCAAATTCAATTCCTAAGTTTCTCTTATCTAAATTAGTAACTGTCTCTGCTACGAAGACATTACTTTCATTTGCATCAGTTGCCGGATCATCAATTCCTGCGCCATCTCCAAAAAAGAAAGAAGTTTCCGTTTGATTTTGAATTTTAGAATAAAAAGCGGTCAAACGCATTTTTAATTTTGGAGCAGAGATGATATAACTTGCATCGGCACTAGAAACGGTTTCATTCGCGACCCCATCAGTTACATTATTGGTCACTCGGGCATTGTTAAATACATTTCTTAAACTTGGTGCTTTTGACATATAAACCCCATTAAAAGCTAGGTATTGGCGCCCTGAAATCTTGTAGGTTAAACCTCCTTTAAACCCAAAATTATCAAAGGCTTTTTTCTGGCTATATCCATAAGAATTCGAAGCGTAGTAGCCATTTTTATACAGCCCTTCTCTTTCATATTCTGAGCGGGAGAATGTTTGCGCTAAATAAAAATCAACTTTATTATAAACGAATTTAAATTGGGTAAAAGCATCAATTTTAGTGGTAAACAAATTATAATTGTAACCATAAATATCCCCTTTTCCAACCATTCTATTTGGATTGTTTAAATCCGATTGTTGCTGATCGCCAATGCCAAATAAATTTAAGTCATTGAAAGCAGTACCGCCTAACAAATCAAGCATGTTTTTAAAATTATGCGATTTCAATTTAGTGAAACTTCCTCCTGCATTTAATATAATATTATCTGAAAGCTGAGAGCTTAATATTGAATTTGCTACCATCTGAGTGTCATCGGTACGGTCTTCAAAAAGAACGTATTTACTAGTTCCGCTAATTGAATTGGCACGATACATTGACGTCCAATCTATTTGTTTGTTAGTAAAAAAGTTAGCATTAAGAGACCCAATATAAGCAGGGTTCGTCGGATCATTAGGATTATATAAACTGATACCTCCTAAACCACCAGGAAGATACGCAGCGGGATTTTGAAGTGTTACCGCAGCTGGGTCATTTTCAAATAATGAGGTATAGTAACTAGGTAAATTTCTGTAATAGGTAGGATCAGGATTATTTGCTCCTTGAAAGTCAATTCTACTATTTCCAATTTTCCCCGTTTGATAAGAAACATTAATATTCAAATTGGTTTTTGAAGATAGTTTCCAATAATTACTTAAAATAAATAGTGGCTCTTCTACCGTTTTTATTCTTGAATTTCTTTTTTCTCCATTTTGCCAACCCCAGTAGGAATTGTATTTTTCACCCCCAAGATTAGTTACCTCTTGCGTATTTGGAGAATTTTTAGCTCTACTATTTTGTCCGAATATAGCGGTAAAATTGAAGCTGTTATTTTTGGTTATTTTTCTTTCAACAGTTGCAAAAAAAGAATTGGCACTATAATTTGTTCCTTGGAAATAGCCTTCTTGAGCCCATCGTCTAGAAGCAGAAATAGTATAAGCCCATCCATCACTTCGCATACCAGAAGCCACAGTTCCCATAATTCTTCCAGTGTAATTGGTGTTCGTTCCACCGAAGGAAATTCTATTTCCAGGACGGTATAAAGAAGCCCTAGTATTTATCTCATTGGTTCCTAAAATTCCACCAAAAGTATAATCAGAAGGCGCAGAACCATTGGTAAACTCTTGATTACGAGTTGCGTCATTCAATCCACCCCAATTACTATATTGTGGTCTTCCGTCATAGATTTTGTTCATGGAAATTCCATTAATCATGGTAACTCCATATTCATTATCTAAACCTCTCATTTTGAAACGAGCTTGACCCCAGTTAAAAGCAGCCGATTGTTGGAACACATCTCTAGATGCTTGAAGCAAACTGGAGGTGCTTTCAGAACCACTATTATCATCACCTAAATCGGAATCAGTAATAGTAATTAAACTTAGTTGTCTTTCAGCGGTAATATCAGATTCTAAATTTATAGTCCCTAAATCCAATATCTTCCCAGCTACAATTTCAACGGTAAGCAACTGATCTTTAAAACCGGTAACTTTAATTTGAACCAATTGACTTCCAATCGCCACTGTTTCAAAAGTAAATTTACCTTCGGCATTAGTTAGCTGTGTTAAATTTGAATTTTGAATAGAGGCAATTGCATTTTGTAATGGCTTTTTAGTTTTAGCGTCGACTACTTTTCCAGAAATTCCAGAAATATTTTGAGCAAAAACAAAAAATACTTGCATTACAAATAAAGTACTAATAACAAGTTTTTTCATATAGTATTATTAAATTAACCCTAGCTTTTTTATTTATTTAAAAATAGGGATTACAAATTTACAAGAATTTAAGTTACAAAATTCAATTTTCCTATTTGATATGTTAAAATTGTTAATTTATTTACATTAAATTTCGTTACGGGGTTTAATAAATCTATGAAATATTTCATTTTATTGAGGCTAATGCCAATTTAAATTTCTTTTAATAGACCAAATCATAGTCAATTATTAATTTCTTAATATAGCAATGGCATTAATCTGTAATAATATTTTACATTTGTAGCCCTAACGTATTCACTTCGAGGGTAAATTAATTCTAAAAACTATGAACTTAAGAAATAAAATTACACTACTTTTTCTCTTTTTTTCAATCATTTGCACCAATGCACAGCAAAAGAAATTTTCCGTTCACACGGTGGCGTTTTATAATTTAGAAAATTTATTTGACACCATTAACAACCCAAATTTTGACGAAGAATGGTTGCCGAATGGAGCACAAAATTGGACTTCTGAAAAGTACAGTAAAAAATTAGAAAATTTAGCAAGAGTACTTTCTGAAATCGGCACCGGAGAAAATCCAAATTCTCCCACATTAATTGGTGGTTCAGAAATTGAAAATAGAGGTGTTTTGGAAGACTTAGTAAAACAACCAAAATTGGCCATAAACGATTACGGGATAGTACACTATGAATCCCCTGACAAACGTGGAATTGATGTGGCACTTTTATATCAAAAAAAGCACTTTAAGCCTACAAGCTCTGTAAACATTCCCTTGTTAATTTACAGAAACGATTCTAAAATTATAGAGAAAAACACTGGCGAAACGGCAGAAGATAAAGCCGATAGCGATAAAAATGAAGTAGCAATTGACAACCGAGTTTACACAAGAGACGTTTTATTAGTTACCGGTATGTTAGATGGCGATGAGGTTAATATCATTGTAAATCACTGGCCTTCAAGATCTGGCGGGGAAAAAAAGAGTAGCCCTTTTAGAGAAGCCGCTGGAAGATTGAATAGAAAAATTATGGATTCTATTTATAAAGTTAACCCAAATGCCAAAATAATTTCAATGGGAGATTTAAATGATGGGACTTATAATAAAAGTGTAAAAGAAGGCATTGGCGCCAAACTAAAAAAGGAAGAAGTAAAACAATTTGGAGTTTACAATCCTTTTGAGCAAATGGCAAAAGAAGGAAATGCCTCTCTTTTTTATCGAGATGCTGGAGATATTTTTGACCAAATAATGGTGTCGGAAACATTAATTAAAAAAGATTATTCTTCCTTTAGATATTGGAAAGCAGGGATTTATAACAAACCATTTATGATACAAAGCACGGGCCAATATAAAGGATATCCACTCCGACATACTATCAATGATCCCGGTTTTAGCGATCACTTTCCGGTCTATATTTATCTGATTAAAGAAGAAAAATAAAGGTTTAAAATAAAAAAACCGTTTTTGAAAGAGAAACGGTTTTTTTTATAGTTATTTTCTTTTTTCAGCAAAAAACGACTTCATCAAGTTTGCTGCTTCCTCCGCCAAAACTCCTCGAACAACAGTAGTTTTGGGATGCAATTGTGTTCCCATTTTCTCAAAACCTCGATTTTCGTCGCTGGCCCCAAAAACAATTTTCGAAATCTGACTCCAATACAATGCTCCAGCACACATTTGACAAGGTTCTAAGGTAACATATAAAGTACAACCGGTTAAGTATTTTCCGCCAAGGAAATTTGCCGCCGAAGTAATGGCCTGCATTTCTGCATGAGCGGTTACATCATTCAAGAGTTCGGTGAGATTATGAGTTCTTGCAATGATTTTATTATCAACTACAATCAATGCGCCCACAGGAATTTCGCCTTTTTCAAAAGCCAATTCTGCTTCCTGCAAAGCTTTTTTCATGAAATATTCGTCACTGAAAGGATTTTCCATAATAGTAAGCACTCAATCACAAAACCATTAACACTTTGTGAATCTTCGTTTTATTTTTGTGAATCTTTGTGAAACAACTTTTTAACGATTGTAAAAATACAATTTCAAATCGTACATTTGCATTATGTCGAACAATTTACTTTCAAACATCAATTCTCCATACGATTTAAGGCTGCTTGACGAAGGACAACTTCCTCAATTGGCTCAAGAGTTGCGCGATTTTATTATTGATATTGTAGCGGTAAAAGAAGGGCATTTAGGCGCTAGCTTAGGCGTTATAGAATTGACTATCGCCTTACATTATATCTTTGATACCCCAAATGATTTATTGGTTTGGGATGTGGGGCACCAAGCCTACGGTCATAAAATACTTACTGGAAGGCGCGAGAATTTTCATACCAACCGACAACTAAACGGAATTTCAGGATTTCCAAAACGCAGTGAAAGTAATTACGATACTTTTGGCGTAGGTCATTCTTCAACTTCAATATCAGCTGCATTAGGAATGGCAATTGCTTCCAATTTAAATGGAGAATTCAACAAACAGCACATTGCAGTAATTGGAGACGCCTCAATTGCCTCCGGAATGGCATTTGAAGGATTAAATCACGCCGGAGTTACCGATGCCAATTTATTGGTGATTTTAAACGATAATGCCATTGGAATTGATCCAAGTGTTGGCGCTTTAAAAAACTATTTGACCGCAGTTAAAGAAGGAAAAAATCCAAGGGGAAACAACATGATTAAATCCTTGAATTTTGATTATTCTGGGCCAATTGATGGGAATGATCTATTTGCAGTTATAAAAGAATTAAAAAGATTACAGAAAATAAAAGGTCCTAAATTTCTTCATATAATTACCACCAAAGGCAAAGGACTTCAGCAAGCCGAAGACAACCAAGTGCAATACCACGCACCTGGGAAATTTGATAAAATTACTGGAGATATTATTCCAAAATCGGAGCAGCATTTACCTCCGAAATACCAAGATGTTTTTGGATTAACGGTACTGGATTTGGCGAAAGCCAACAAAAAAATAATTGGAATTACACCAGCAATGCCCTCAGGAAGTTCCTTAAAATTCATGATGGAGGAGTTTCCAAAACGCGCTTTTGACGTTGGAATTGCTGAACAACACGCGGTAACATTAGCCGCAGGAATGGCAACACAAGGAATGATTGTTTTTTGTAATATCTATTCAACCTTTTTGCAACGTGCGTACGACCAAGTTATTCACGATGTCGCTTTGCAAAATCTTCCTGTAATTTTCTGTTTGGATAGAGCAGGATTAGTTGGCGAAGATGGCGCTACGCATCATGGCGTTTTTGATTTGGCCTATTTGCGATGCATTCCCAACCTGATTGTGTATTCGCCAATGAATGAATTGGCGTTAAGAAATATATTATTCACCGCTCAATTGGACTTGAATCACCCTATTGCCATTCGTTATCCTAGAGGTCGCGGACAAATAGTTGATTGGCAAAAACCCTATAATAAATTAGAAATAGGGAAAGCAAATAATTTAAAAGAAGGAACAACTACTGCTGTATTATCAAATGGTCCAATAGGAAATTCGGTTACATTGGCTTTAGCCAAAATGAACAATCCAGAAACAATTGCTCACTTTGATTTTGCATTTGTAAAACCATTAGACGAAAATGCATTGCATACTATTTTCAATGAATTTGAAAAAATCATTACTATTGAAGACGGAGTAATTAAAGGCGGTTTTGGAAGTGCTATTTTAGAATTTGCATCTCAAAATAAGTATTCAAAACCAATTCTTAATCTTGGGATTCCAGATGAATTTATAGAACAAGGCACAATAGAAGAATTACACCACTATTGTAAAATAGATGTGGATAGTTTAATCTCCATTTTATCATAAAAAAAATCCAACCATTTTCATGATTGGATTTTTTAAGTTAAACTACTATTAAATTAGTTTTTGATAATTTTTTGAGAATAATTTAAGTCCTCTCCGGATATTCTAAGTACATAAATTCCAGATTCTACCGCTTTTAAATCAATAGTTTTTTCTGAATTAAACAATTCGTTTTTAGTAGAATAAACTTCTCTTCCGTTCAAATCAACCACTTGAATAGATACTTTTCCAGCGTATTGATTGCTGTTTATAGTAAACAACCCATTGGAAGGATTTGGAGAAATTACGATCCCTTTTTTATTTGAAAAATCTTCATTTGCCAAAGTACCTGAAGTAAATAATCCAGAGAAAACGCCTCTTCCATAAGTTGAAGCATAAACCGCATTGTCATTTCTTAAATCCATATCGGTAACTTTCACATTACTCATTCCGTTGTAGGATTGGAACCACACCGGAGAAGTGGTGTTGAAAGTAGTAGTGTACCAAACGCCAAGTTCAGTACCAACAATTACCTCGTTTAGTTTTAATGGGTTTTGCAAAATACATTTCACAGGCATATCTGGTAAGTTACCTTCTTTGTTTTGCCAGGTTATTCCACGATCGGCGCTATACCAAATGCTAACCACATTATAATTATGAAAAGTTACAAAAATATCATTTTCTGATTGACCAAATTCAACATCTGAAACACTTCCAACAAAACTTGGTCCAGTTATGTCTGTCCAAGTTACTGTAGCGGCATTTGCATTTAGCGATAGCAATACTTTTCCATTTCTAAAACCTGCCAACAAAGTTGTTGCTGTAGCAGCAGTTGAGTATTTAGAAACTGTTAATGCTGTTGGAGAACTTGTCATTAAAGTGGAGTTGGTTAAAGTCGTCTTTGTTACTGTACCTGTTTTTAAATTAGTATATCTTCTAATTCCATAAACTGGCGTAGCCCCAGGGACAGTATAGTCAGAAAACAAAATGTCTTTACCAGAATCTAGAGCCATTGGACAAATAAAAGCACCATTAGAGGTAGTTTCTGTATTAATTACTCTAGTTGCACCAGCCGTAGTTCTATAATTAATTCTTTGGTTATATACATAGTTAGTAATAAAATAATTATCTGTACCTTGATCAAACATTGAGGCTGCACCATCACCTCCTTGGGCTTCAACACTAGCATTCTCCCCAGTGGAAACGCCACCAAAGTACTGTGAACCATTATCTTGTGCTCCAGCTACAAAATAGTCTCCAGAGCCAATACTTGTTGGCCCTACTCCCACGGTATAAAACTGAGTTACATTAAATCCATTATTTCTAGAATCTATACCTGAGCTACTTGTAGTGGTCGATAAACTTCCACCATAATATACGCCCCCATCATTCCCAAAAAGTGCTATATTTGAATTTCCTGGCTTGAAGGTCATTGCATGTTGATCAGAGTGAACATTAGTAGTCCAATTTGAAATTGCTGCCCAAGAATTTCCTCCATCCGGTGATCTATATAAATCGATTCCTCCTACATAAATGATTTGGTCGTTACTTGGATCTGCTTCAATCATTAAATCATACCAAGCCTGGCCTCCTGTAAATCCATAGGTTGTTTCTCTAGTTTCATTTCCAACTGGTAAAGGCATAATGGTTGATGTTGCAAAACCATCAGTTGTTTTTATTATTTGTACTTCTACGGTATCAGTTGTAGTAGCTTGGTTTAATTGTGCTAACACATAAATAAGATTAGGGTTTGATGCTGAAGTTTCAATTTCAATCCTTTCTCCACCGCCATTTCCAGTTACAGTATACTTATCAATAAAAGTTGCTCCTCCGTCAGTTGAACAAAAAACTTTTCCACCGCCTTCAGAAAAAGCAAAACTGTTTTTAGTTGAAACCCAAATTTTATTATCAGCACCAATTTCAATATCATTAGGACAATATTTATTTTGATTTGACGTAAGCGGCATATTTAATTGCGTCCAATTGGCACCTCCATTGATAGATTTATAGACACCAAAGGCATCAGAACCCATATAAGTAGTTGAATTTGCTGCGCCATAATAAGAATCGGCTGCAGCCACTAACACCTCGGATACTCCTGCATTATTTCTAACCACAATTTTATTTATATGTTGTATTCCAGGGACTAAACTACCGGTTATTAATCCAGTACTGCTTGGATTTAAAGTTGCGTTGACGGCACCAGAAGCTAATGCAGCTTCCAATATATCTCCGTCAGCTTGAGAAATCATGACCGATGGGATAGTAATTGAGGGATCCGTTCCTCCGATTGCTGCTGGCGGACCAGGAACATTATTCATAATTATTACTGCAATAGCCCCTGCATTTTGTGCATTTAATACTTTTACTGCAAACGTACATGATCCTCTTCTTATCAACGCTATTTTTCCATTAACAGCTGCTGCATTTGTAAATCCAACGCATCCAATGGTTGGAGTGGCTGAGCCATCTGATACTAAAACAATATTCGATGTTATTGGCGCCGTGATGGTTGGACCAAAAGATAAATTAGGGAAGCAGGGGTAATTTCCTGCCGCTACAGAAGGGCTATTTACACTTACATTACTTGCTGACTGAAAAGTGGTAGCGCCGGTTACCCCACCGAGAACTTTAGTCCAAGTTACCCCTCTATTAACTGATTTCCATACTCCGTTTCCACTAGCATCTCCAGCGGTGTAACATTCTCCAGTTCCAACATAAAAAATATTGGTATTATTTGGATCGAAAGCAAGGCAAGAAACATTTAAATTATCTGCAATGTTAACTCTAGTCCAAATAGATCCTGAGTTTGAAATTGCAGTATTTTTCCATAAACCACCACTTACACCACCTGCAAAAACAGTTTCACGAGTTGGGTCGTTTGGATCAAACATAATTGCTCTTGTTCGTCCTCCAACATTTGTTGGACCTCTTTCAACCCAGCTATTATCTACCGCATCTCCAGGAACTCTACCAGAAGCAAGCAGACGTTGTCTTTCTTCTAATAATTCTTTTCTAATTATTTCTAAATTTTCTGGGGTAGGCCTACCTAAAACAGGATTCATTGTCAATTCCCACTCGTTTTCATAATATTTATTTGGCGGAACACCATTAGGTCTGTCGTTTGGTTGTGTTGCGTTTTTTGTTTTTAAAAAGGGGCTATGGTCTTGATAATAGGCCAATTTTTTTCTTAATTCAATTGTTTTTTTGCTAGGCTTCTCTTTTTTGTTTTTTTCAATTGTCACGGAAAACTCCTTATCTTTTTTTTCTGATTGAGAAAAACCTGACGCGACAAACAAAAGCGATAGAATTGAAACTAGTAGTTTATTTTTCATAATGGGAATTTGAATATTTAAGATTGTAAAGATAAGGGATATCATTTATTTTTTCAAATAATTGAATTGTAATAGATTAATATTTAACTTTTTGACGCATTAATTGTATTAAATAAGATATAGGCATTTCCGTCAGTTAGCAGAGAAATAAAGTGACAAATATGAAGTAATCTATCGTATAAATTGTCTTTATCAACTCTGAATTTTTCAGGAAGCAATTGTAAAACTAGACTGTCAAAATTAGATGCTTTCCCTTCATAGTTATTATTGAAAGCGGTAGTAAATTTATCTAGTAGCGTATTAATTATTTGATAACCTGTAAGTTCTTTTTCAATTACTTCGCGGCTTTTGTAAATCTTTTTCACACTCAATTTAATAATATCATCCATTTGTGCTTTGTATTTACTTTTATCGGTAAGTGCATGCGGAAATTTTCCGTTTAAAATTGCTTCCTCATTTTCAATAAATACATTTACTGCATCATTTATTAAACTACCGATTGCAATGGCACGCAAATAACTTATTCGATCTTCTTTAGAAGTTAATGTATTGTATTTATTGGTATCAATACTGTCTTTCACCAAATTAATTAGGTATTCCAAAGCATAATCTTCAGAAACCAAACCAAGGTTGATCCCATCTTCAAAATCAATTATGGTGTAGCAAATATCATCTGCTGCTTCAACTAAATAAGCTAAAGGATGCCTTTCAAAACCGACATCTTTTCCTGACTTATTTGGAATCATCCCTAATTCAGTGGCAACCTCTTTAAAAAAGGCCACATCCGATTGGAAAAAACCATATTTTTTATCGGCAATTGCTGAGGTTGGTTTTTTAGGCAAACTTTCTTTTGGGTATTTCATAAATGCACCTAAGGTAGCATAGGAAATCCTCAAACCACCATCATTTCCTGGTCTTGAGCTGGTTAAAACAGAAAATCCGTTGGCATTTCCTTCAAAATCTATTAAGTCTTGCCATTCTTTATCGGTTAATTTGGCTTTGTATTTTTGTCCGTTTCCAATTGAAAAATACTCCCCAATTGCTTTTTCACCTGAATGACCAAAAGGCGGATTTCCAATGTCGTGAGCTAAAGAAGCTGCGGCTACTATTGCTCCAAAATCATTCATTTCAAAACCATGAATTTCATTTAAATAGGGATATTTTTCTATTATTTTCTTTCCAACCAATCGCCCTATGGAACGTCCAACTACCGAAACTTCTAGGCTATGGGTTAACCTAGTGTGAACAAAATCCGTTTTAGACATTGGGATTACTTGCGTTTTATCTTGTAAACTTCGAAATGCCGATGAAAATATAATTCGGTCGTAATCGACTTCAAATCCTAGACGGGTGTCGTCTTGTTCTTTACGCAAACGCTTAAAATTGTCTCCTTGTCTTTTTAGCGATAATAATTCTTCCCACTTCATTTTTAGATAGCTTTGGTTCAATTCACGAATATACAAAATACGATTGAAGTTCCTAATTGCTATTTATATTAATAAAAAAATAAAAAAGCGATTCCGTAAATCTAGCTACTTGTCCCTAACATAAAATATCTTATTTTTGCATCTATTCTTGGCTGGTTTCAAGGATTTCAAAATTACAATTATGATACAAAATCCTAAAAGATATACCATAACAGCAGCGTTGCCTTATACCAATGGCCCAATCCATATTGGTCATTTGGCTGGTGTCTACGTGCCTTCAGATATTTATTCCCGATATTTAAGATTACAAGACAAAGACGTTTTGTTTGTTTGTGGAAGCGACGAACACGGTGTTGCAATTTCAATGAAAGCTAAAAAAGAAGGGGTAACGCCTCAGGAAATCATTGATAAATACGATGGAATAATTCGTCAATCGTTTATTGATTTTGGAATTTCTTTTGATAATTATTCAAGAACGTCATCGAAAATTCACCACGATACCGCTTCTGAATTTTTCAAAAAATTATATGATAATGGCGACTTTATCGAGCAAGTAACCGAACAATTGTATGACGCTAAAGCCAATCAATTTTTGGCAGATCGATTTGTTACTGGAACTTGCCCAAAATGCGGTCATGAAGAAGCCTATGGCGACCAATGTGAAAAATGCGGATCTACCTTAAATGCTACTGATTTAATAAATCCAAAATCAACAATTACAGGGGAAATACCCGTTTTAAAATCTACAAAACATTGGTTTTTACCTTTGGATCGTTACGATGCTTTTTTGAGAGAATGGATTTTAGTTGGTCATAAAAACGATTGGAAACCAAATGTTTACGGACAAGTAAAATCTTGGATTGATAGTGGTCTAGAACCTCGAGCGGTTACCAGAGATTTAGATTGGGGAATTGATGTGCCTGTTGAAGGCGCTGAAGGCAAAAAATTATACGTGTGGTTTGATGCCCCAATCGGATATATTTCAGCTTCCAAAGAATGGGCTGCGAGAGAAGGAAAAGATTGGGAACCGTATTGGAAAAATGAAGATACTAAACTGGTACACTTCATAGGAAAAGACAATATTGTATTTCATTGTATTATTTTTCCTGCGATGTTAAAAGCGGAAGGAAGTTATATTATGCCGGATAATGTTCCAGCAAATGAATTCTTGAATTTGGAAGGGGATAAATTATCGACTTCAAAAAACTGGGCGGTTTGGTTACATGAATACTTGCTTGATTTTCCAAATCAACAAGATGTTTTGAGATATGCATTGACGTCTAATGCACCAGAAACTAAGGATAACGATTTTACTTGGAAAGATTTTCAAGCGAGAAATAACAATGAATTGGTTGCGATTTTTGGGAA
>CALPNL020000039.1 GCA_943324925.2 Chitinophaga pinensis
CTAGTAATTCATGATATGCTTGGAATGAACAATGAATTTAGTCCTAGATTTTTACGTCGTTATTTGAATTTGTATGAAGAAATGACTTCTGCAATCGGGCAATATGTGAAAGATGTAAAATCGAGTGATTTTCCTAACGCTAACGAACAATATTAACCTAGAATTAAGAGTTTTAGGGATTCCAAATGAAAATAATTTCTGATAAAAACAACCTTCAAGTTCTACATGAAGACAATCATATAATTGTGATTAATAAGCGTGTAGGAGATATTGTTCAGGGAGATAAAACAGGAGACAAACCACTTTCAGAAGTGGTTAAGGAATATATAAAAGACAAATACAACAAGCCTGGAGAAGTTTATTTAGGAGTGGTTCATCGTTTGGATCGACCTACAACCGGAATTGTACTATTTGCTAGAACCAGCAAGGCACTAACGAGAATGAATGCTCTTTTTAGCAATCGGGGGACACAGAAAACCTATTGGGCAATTGTAAAAAACAAACCTGAAAATTGGGAAGATCAATTAGTTCATTATTTGAAAAGAAATGAAAAGAACAACACTTCAAAAGCACATAGTAAAGAAGTTCCCGAAAGTAAAATTGCAAGTTTAGATTATAAGATAATAGCTTCATTACAGAACTATTTCGCATTAGAAATAAACCTTCACACCGGAAGACACCACCAAATTAGAGCGCAATTATCAGCAATTGGGTCCCCAATAAAAGGAGATTTAAAATATGGATTCGAACGAAGTAATCCTGATGGTGGTATCCATCTTCATGCTCGAAAATTAGTTTTCCAACATCCCGTTTCAAAAGAAAATACAGAAATTGTTGCCCCTACTCCAAATGACCCTGTTTGGAATGCTATTTAAAATAAAATTATTAATTTTATTGGATAAATTATTAATTCAAAATTTAGAACGTATGAAAAAAGCACTTTTATTAGCATTACTAGTATCTTCAGTTGGTTTTTCTCAAGATCATTTTTCAGGAATTACAACTTCTAAAAGGGTTGGTATTCTAAATATTGGATTAAATCCATCTGAATTGGCCAATTTGAATAATCATTTTGAAATTCAATTGTTCTCAACAAGTTTAAACACATCAAATAATAAAATCGGTTTTAACGATATAACAAATGGAAGCAATTTAGAGAACCTTTTGTTTAAGGGAACAGAGCCTGTAAATTTTAATGTGGATACAGAAATAGTAGGACCTGGATTTGCAATTAAATTATTGAATTGGGGATTTGCACTATCTTCTAAAGGTTATATAAAAGGAAATATTATTGATGTCGATCCAAATCTAGGATCTGCTCTTACCAATGGAGTATTAAGTTCTGTAAATACCGGAAGTGCTTTAATTTCAAGCAATACCAACCAAAGAATGAACGCTACCACTTGGGGCGAAATTGGTTTATCAGCGGCTCATAAAATATTTGAAAATAAAAAGAACAGGATGAATGCAGGAGTAACATTTAAACTCCTTTTCCCAGGTGCTTATGCCAATGTTGGTTTGGATCAATTTCAAGGTAGAATTACAAATAACTTAGGTAATTTAATACTGACCAATGCAACTGCAAATTTAAATATTGCCTATTCTGGAAATTTAGGAAGTGATTTTACCAATGTTAGCGATTACACTAACTCCGTATTTGGAAATCTTCAAGGTTTAGCCACAGATATTGGTGTTGATTACCAATTACTTGGATCCAATAAAAATTACAAAATTAAAATAGGTGCTTCAATAAAAAATATTGGTAGTATGACGTTTAAATCTTCATCGAATTATGCTACGAATTACACTTTATCAATTCAAGGCACTCAATCTTTAAATTTGAATCAATTTCAAAATTCAAACGGGATCAGCGATATAGAAACAACATTAATAAACAGCGGCTTTTTAAATAAATCTCCACAAAATTCTGATTTTACCGTAAAACTACCAACGACTTTTAATTTGTATGCTGACATTAAAGTTATATCCAAATTAAGTGTGACCCTATTTACTCAACAAAAGGTAAACAGCAATAGCAATAACGATCAAATTATGTCGCAAAATATTATATCAATCACACCAAGAATTTCATTGGGACTATTTGAAGCATATGTACCAATAGCAAAAAATGAAATTTCAGGAACCACTGGAGGTTTAGGATTTCGATTAGGCGGGTTTTTCTTAGGATCAAATTCAATATTGACTGCTATTACAAGTGATACTAAACAAGCAGATTTTTACACCGGTTTCCGTTTTGGAATACTATAAAAATAAATTTACGATGGATTACAAATTAAATATTCAATTTAGAAAAGAAACTTTAACTCGGCTATTGTATTCAATTGAGGAAAACGAATCTCGTATTATAGACGCTTTATATAAGGATTTCAAAAAACCAGAATTTGAAGCGGTTTTAACCGAAACAAATTATGTCATAGGAGATTTAAAGCAAACTATAAAAAATATAAAATGTTGGGCAAAGCCAAAAAGAGTGCTTCCTTCAATTTTAAATTTTCCATCTACTGACTTTATTTATAGCGAACCCTATGGAAAAGTCTTAATTATTTCACCTTGGAATTATCCTTTTCAACTCGCATTATGTCCTTTAATTGCAGCCGTTGCAGCTGGAAATTCAGTAGTCTTAAAACCATCGGAATTGACACCCAACACTTCCAGCATTATCGCTGAAATTATTTCAAAAGTATTTTCGAAAAACCATGTTGAAGTAATTGAGGGTGGCATTGAAGTTTCTCAAAATCTATTGTCTCAAAAATGGGATTATATCTTTTTTACAGGAAGTGTAGCCGTTGGAAAAATTGTTGCAAAAGCTGCCGCGGAACACATGACGCCGGTAACATTAGAATTAGGAGGGAAAAATCCTTGTATTATTGACGAAACAGCCAATATAAAATTAGCAGCCAAAAGAATTGTTTGGGGAAAATTTATTAATGCAGGTCAAACTTGTATTGCCCCAGATTATTTATTGGTTCAAAAAAAGGTGAAAACAGAATTGGTGGAGCAGTTAAAACATGAGATAACCAATGCCTATTCCGACAATCCTGAGCTATCACCAGATTATACTCGCATTGTAAATACTAGAAATTGGGAGCGTCTAAAGGGTTTAATAGAACCTAAAAAAATACTTTTTGGAGGACAAAACAACTCCGAAGATTGCTACCTAGCTCCTACCCTAATTGACGAAACATCATTTGATAGTCCGGTAATGAAAGAGGAAATATTTGGTCCAATTTTACCCATATTATCTTACGAAAATGAATCGGAATTGGATGAAATTATTACAAAATACGAAAAGCCTTTATCGCTATATGTTTTTACCACAAAAAATAATTTTGCAGAGAAAATTATTCAGAAATTTTCATTCGGTGGTGGCTGCATAAACGATACTGTAATTCATTTTTCCAATAATAGATTGCCTTTTGGAGGTGTTGGCCATTCAGGAATTGGGGCCTACCATGGTAAAATGAGTTTTGATACTTTTTCTCATAAAAAAGCAATTGTGAAAAAGGCAAATTGGCTTGATTTACCAATGAGATATGCTCCTTACAAAGGAAAACTGACCTTGATTAGAAAAATATTAAAATGGATGTAATTGTTAAAACCAATTGCGCTTTTTAAAATAATAAACCATTCCTAAAGCAATTATAAACATCGATGCAATTACAATATAATAGCCGTAAGTATATTTCAATTCTGGCATGTTTTCAAAATTCATCCCATAAACACCTACAATAAAAGTTAAAGGAATAAAAATTGCCGATATAACCGTAAGTGTTTTCATCACCTCATTCATTTTATGATTTTGAGAAGAAAAAAAGAAGTTGGATGCACTATCAAGTGTTACCATATCATCATCAATTTGATCCAAAAGCTCTAAACTTTTTTGATGTAATCGAGAAAAAAAGCTGAAATTCTCATGTTCGATTGCATTAAAAACATCATCGTCTTTAATACTTTTTATTGAGTATAAAGAATCACGCAAAGGAATAATGGAACGTTTTAAAAAATTAAAATTATCTCTGTGTTTCTCAATTTGTACTAAAATGGACGGATTAGTACTCGTTTTAGATAAATTAATCAGTATTTCTACTTTATTTTCTTCCGCTTCGATGGTAATATAAAAATTCTCCATTATGGCATCAAGCAATAAAAATAAAAGATAATCGGCTTTTTTGGTCCTTACTATTCCAGAATGGGTTCTAATTCTCTCCCGAATATGAGTAAAAAAATCACTTCTCTTCTCTTGAAAAGAAACCAAAACCCCTTCTTTTATTAAAAAACTAACTTGTTCTACAGAAATATTATCCGAGTTTTCAGTTGGAAGTAACGATTTTACATTAAAAAAAAGCACATCGTGGAGTTCATCTAATTTGGTTCTTCGGGTGGTATTTAAAATATCTCCTAAAATAAAATTATCAACATCTAAATAAGTTCCAATCGATTTTATCAGTTCAATATTATTTAATCCATGAATATTTAACCAATTTATCTTAGTTAAATCGAGAGTTTCAGGAAATTTATCAATATTAAAATCAGGATATTCAGTTAAGTCTTCATCGCTGTAAACAAACAACTGCATTTGAGTTTCCAGGTTTTTATGAACTCCAGTATATTCCAAAATTGAAGGTTGAACTTTTCTACCTTTTTTATATTTAATTTTTCTCACAATGTCTAATTTTGTCTAAATTTAAGAATTATTACAAATTTCAGAGTATTTTTACTAAAAATCATTTTATGAAAATCTTAATCATCAATATAAAAGAACTCTTACAAGTTCGAGAAAATGACATTTTAAAAGTATCTGGAGCGGAAATGAAGGAACTTCCGAAGATAATAAATGCTTATTTATTGATTAAAGATGATTGTATTGCAGATTATGGCGAAATGAGTAATTGTCCTTCACTAAACATTGATACAATTATTGATGCAGAGGGTAAAATGGTACTCCCAACTTGGTGTGATAGCCACACGCACCTTGTGTTTGCTGGAAATCGAGAACAAGAATTTGTTGATCGAATAAATGGAATGTCCTATGAAGAAATAGCAAACCGAGGTGGCGGAATACTTAATTCCGTAAAGAAATTAAATGAAACCTCTGAGGAAGATTTATACAATCAGTCCAAAAAACGATTAGAAGAAGTTATGAAATTGGGAACTGGAGCAGTGGAGATTAAATCAGGTTATGGGTTATCGATTGAAGGAGAATTAAAAATGCTTCGGGTAATTCAAAAATTAAAATCCGATTATCCAATAGAAATAAAAGCAACATTCCTCGGCGCCCATGCCTTTCCAAAAGAATATAAAGAAAATCACCAAGCCTATATTGATTGTATAATTAATGAGATGCTTCCCGCAATCTCAAAAGAAAACCTAGCTGATTTTATTGATGTTTTTTGTGAAACAGGATATTTTTCTGTTTCAGAAACAGAACAAATTATGGAAGCTGGCAAAAAATTTGGTCTGATTTCTAAAATACATGCCAACCAATTTAATGCAATTGGAGGGGTAAAAGCGGCTGTTAATAGTAAAGCACTTTCGGTTGATCATTTGGAAATCATGACTACGGATGATATTGAAATATTAAAAAACTCCAATACTATGCCGGTTGCATTACCAAGTTGTTCTTACTTTTTAGGAATTCCCTATACACCTGCTCGAAAAATGATTGAAGCCGGACTTCCATTGGCCCTAGCTACCGATTTTAATCCTGGATCAAGTCCTTCAGGTAATATGAATTTTGTGGTTGCAACGGCTTGTATAAAAATGCAAATGACACCCGAGGAGGCTATAAATGCAGCTACTATTAACGGTGCGTTTGCAATGGCTATTTCAAAAACTCATGGAAGTATTACCATTGGAAAAAAAGCGAATTTAATTATTACAAAACCCCTAAATTCAATTTATGAATTGCCTTACGCTTTTGGTAGCAACCTAATTGATACTGTAATGATTGAAGGAAAAATGGTTAAATAAAAAAGGGATTTGTTAACACAAATCCCTTTATTAAATGATATAAAATCAATTATTTCAAAGTGAAAGTAGTAGTAGAAACCAATTGACCATTGTCAAAAACATTCACATAAAAAGTTCCTTTAACTAATTTTTCAGCAGGTACATTTTGAACCATATCTACTGTTTTATTATCAAATTTTACATTTGCTATATAACTGTAAGTTAAAGTTTTATCAGAAAAACGCTCTGTTTGACGCTCTCCCATTACATTATTTTTACTGTCAATTAATTGAACATAATATTTTCTCTCTCCAGATTTAGCAATAGCATTTTCAGCAATTGTAAAACTCACTTTAAGAACATCAGCGCGACTTGCCTTATCTGTTGGGATTTCTTTACCAGAACTTCTCACAATGAAAGCAGCCGTTTTTAAATTTACAATTGCTAATTTAGAACCTTTTTCAACTGTTTTAGAAAGATCTTCATTTTGGCCCGATAATACTTGATTCGTCTTTTTTGATTCATCAAGAACTACAATAGTACTATCACGTTGAACTTTTAATACGGTATTGTCTTTCTTTAAAGTTTCATTTTCAGCAACAAGTCCTTTCATTTTTGATTCTAATGCTAAGTATTGCTTTCTGTATTTAGCAACATCACCATTTGAATATTTTATTTTTTCCATAAGAGCAACTACTTTGTCTCTTTCGGCAATTAATTCGTCTGACATTGACGTATTTTCAGCAATTGCAGCATCATAAGTCGTTTTCAGATCGTTAAGATCTTTCATTACTTGTTCTTTTTCAGATAAAGTAGTCGTTAATTTTTGTTCTGTAGAATTGACATCGGTAGTCAGTTTGTAAATATAAACTAAGCTTAAAGCAAATAGTACCGATAACACAATAATTAACGTTTTCAGACTTGAATTGTTGTTTTGATTTTCCATAATGAATTAAAATTTTTACGAAAATAATAATTAATATTCTAACAACGTAAGTAATTAAAATATATTATTTTTGATAAAACAAAAAAAGGTATGGAAAAATTGGTTCCCTTCACAATTAATGACCTTGCTAAAGTCACCAACTTCAGATCTGGAGAAGTGAAATTTGGCGAGAAAATGTTGACAGTGCCAAAAAATACTGATGCAAGAGCCTTCTTGTATTCTTGCGATGCAAAATATGTTTTATTTGGAATACCCGAAGACATTGGAGTTAAAGCCAATTATGGCCGAACAGGTGCTGCATCTGCATGGGATAGCGCCATAAAAAGTATTGCAAATATTCAACACAATCGTTTTTGTAAAGGAAGCCAACTACTAGTTTTAGGCCAACTAAATGTAAGTGAAGAAATGGCTGAAAGTCAGCATTTAGATTTTAATTCTGATGATGATAGAAAACGATTAAACCAATTAGTTAATAAAATAGATAAAGAAGTTTCCCATATCGTTTGCAAAATTGTTAAAGCGGGGAAAATTCCAATAATTATTGGAGGAGGCCACAATAATGCCTACGGAAATATTAAGGGTTCTGCCCTAGCCTTTGGGAAACCTGTGAATGCAATTAATTTTGATGCCCATTCAGATTTTAGAATTTTGGAGGGCAGACACAGTGGAAATGGTTTTTCCTATGCCTACGAAGAGGGTTTTTTAAACCGGTATTTTATTTTTGGCTTACACGAAAATTATACTTCCAAGAGTGTATTGGATTCAATTAAAAAAATCGACGATCGAGTGAAATTCAATACTTACGATGAAATTCAGATTAGAAAACAGAAAAAGTTTGAACCTGAAATGATTTCAGCCTTAGATTTTATTAAAGAAGATCGTTTTGGAATTGAAATTGACCTTGATGCTATTCCTAATATTGCCAGCAGCGCCATGACATTGAGTGGTTTTTCAATTGAAAAATTACGACAATTTATTTACTTTTTCGGAAACAATCAAAATGCTACTTATTTACATATTTGTGAAGGCGCACCAGAGTTAGGAGAAGAAAAAAACAATCATCTGATTGGAAAACTAATAGGTTACCTTGTTACCGACTTCGTAAAAGCCAATTCTGAAACCATAATTAAAAACCTATAATTTTCGATTCAATTTTAGATTTATTCCTTAAAAACTTGATTTCATTAATATAACCTATCTTTGCGAAGAATTTAAGTAATTAATACTGAATTCTAAATATCAAAAATATGTTATTCGAAGATTTATCACTTTCAAAAAGTATCCAAAAAGCCGTATTTGAATTAGGCTACATAGAAGCTACCCCAATTCAAGAACAAGCAATTCCAATAGTTTTATCTGGTAAAGACATCATCGGTTGTGCGCAAACTGGTACTGGAAAAACCGCAGCATTTGCCATTCCAATTATTCATCAATTACACCGAATTGTAGGTTCGTCAAAAAAAGCAAAACAAATTAGAGCTTTAGTTGTAACCCCTACAAGAGAATTAGCGGTTCAAATAGGACAAAATTTCGATGCTTACTCAAAATATACCAACATCAACCAATTGACAATATTTGGAGGAGTTTCTCAAAATCCTCAAGTGGACAGTTTAAAATCGGGTATTGATGTTTTAATTGCTACTCCCGGACGTTTATTGGATTTGCACAAACAAGGTTTTATTGATTTGGATCATTTACATACTTTGGTACTTGATGAGGCAGATCAAATGTTGGATATGGGATTTGTAAATGATGTAAAGAAAATTGTAAAATTAACTCCAAAAAACAGACAGACTTTATTGTTTTCGGCTACTATGCCAATAGCAATTCGTGAATTAGCTGAAATGTTTCTTCAAGATCCGGCTAAAGTTTCTGTTTCTCCCGTTTCTTCAACAGCAGAAAATGTAGAACAACGCGTTTATTTTGTGGAGAAAACAGAAAAAAGAAACTTGCTTTATCATTTAATTAAAAATGAAAATTTATCGGATGTATTGGTTTTTTCAAGAACCAAACATGGTGCTGATAATGTGGTAAAAGCACTAAGGAAAAACAATATTGCCGCTGAAGCGATTCATGGTGATAAATCTCAAAATGCACGTCAACGCGTTTTAGAAGCATTTAAAAATAAAGAAGTAGGCGTTTTAGTAGCAACCGATATCGCAGCCAGAGGAATTGATATTGACCAATTACCATTTGTAATCAACTTTGATTTGCCTAATATTCCAGAAACTTATGTTCATAGAATAGGTAGAACGGGAAGAGCTGGAAATGGTGGAATTGCGATTTCATTTTGTGGCAAAGACGAACATCCCTATTGGAAAGACATTATGAAGTTGATAAAAGTAGATGTAAAAACAGTTTCTGATCATCCGTATCCATGGCACAGTGGAAGTCCTGAAACAGCACCTGCTACTTCTCAAAAAAATTCAAATAGAAGTGGTGAAGCTAATAAATCTAGAAAGTCATCCAACTCAAAGCAAAATAAAAAGCGCTGGTATTAACTTTCTATTTTGCGAACAATCTCATTGATTTTTGCTGATAAATCTTGAATTTTGAAGGGTTTTACAAAAACTTCGTCTATTCCTGACTCAATTGCCTGTAGTTTAATTTCTTCATAAGAGTAAGCCGTCACTGCAAATACGGGTGTTTGAATATTGAGTTCTTTTATTTTTTTGGTTATTTCAAAACCAGAGATATCGGGTAGGTTAATATCTGTTAGTATTAAATCAAAAGTGGTGTTTTTAAGGAGATTTAATGCATCAATACCATTCTCAACAATTTCAACATTACATTTCAATTTGACCAACGATTTTTTGGTTACCAATTGATTAATTTTATTGTCTTCAATTAAAAGTACATTAATCGGTTCTAATAAAAGTTGGCTTGGGGTATTTGAAATAAATTTAGGTTCTTCATTGCATCGGTTTTTAAATTTAATAGTAAATGAAAAGGAACATCCTTTTCCTAAATCACTTTCGATTATAATTTTACTATCAAACATTTCAATTAAATAATGTACAATCGAAAGACCAATTCCTGATCCTTGATAAGACATTTTTTTGTTTTTAATTTGTACAAAATTATCGAAAATTATTTTTTGATTTTCAGGTGCAATTCCAATTCCAGTATCTTTAACTTCAAATTTTAAGTAGGAATAATCCTCCTCGTTTTTAATTGAATTGATGGTTAAAGTTACTTCCCCCTCCTTTGTGAATTTTAATGAATTATCTAATAAATTAATCAATATTTGAGCCAATCGACTGCTATCTCCTATTAAAAATTCAGGAATATTTGGATCTAAATAAAAATTAATTTTGTTATTGTTTTTATTGTAAATAATATTTGAAGAACTAAAAATAGCATCAACTTCTTCAAAAATATTAAACACATTCTCTTCCAATTTTATTTTTTTACTTTCGAATTTACTTAATTGAAGCACATCATTAACTAAAGACAACAAGTAGTTGGATGAAAAAGTAAGTGATTTCATATAATCACTCTTGGCCAATTTAGGATTCTCCTCTTTAATAATGTCAATAATTCCAATTACCCCATATAAAGGCGTTCTAAGTTCATGACTTATTGTAGAAATAAATTGAGATTTTAATGTAAGTAACTCTTCAGCCTTCTCTTTAGCTACTTTAATTTCTTTATTGGTTTTAACCAAAAATAAATTTGTTTTTTGTTTGAATAAATAATTTTTATACAACGATAATAATAGTAAAACCAGAATTATTGAAAGGATAAATAATAAAATTGTTATTTTTTTATTTTGATTAATAAGTTCTAATTGTTGGTTTTTTTCAAATTCAATGTGGTTTATTTGTCTTTTATATTCTTTTAGTACAGTAGAAATTCCCGACTGACGCTCCACTTGTGAATGCTCCTCTTCATACAATTTATCTTTTAATGCGCTGTATTTTTCCATGTATACAAATGCATTTGAAAAGTCTTTTTTCTTTTCATACATTCTAGCAATATCATCATAAACCTCGGCTGCATTACTTTCTAAAAATTCAGTGGTGTTTTCATTACAAAATTTTAAAGCCGTTTTGTAGTATCGTTCCGATTTTGTAAAATCATTTTTATATGAAAAATAATCTCCTTGCAACGAATTATACATGATTTTGGATTCCAAATCATCTTGACTGATAATGAATTTTTCAGCCGTTTTTAAATAACCGATCCCATTATTGTAATCTCCAACGGCAAAATAAGCTGAAGTAATATTTAAATTAGCATACATGACCTGGTAATCATCTTTCGATAAATTAACAAAATACAATGCTTTTTTATAATGGTAAATTCCTTTTTTATAATCTATTTTTTTAAAACAATAACAATTTGCTAAATTGGTATGAATCGCATATTGCATGAAACTATTTGAAGATTTATCTATATATTTCAATCCCTTTTGATAGAAAAAAATGGCTTTTTTATAATCGGAATATTGTTCTAAGTTTAAACCTATTAAGTTATAAGCTCTAGCAGTTTGTTCAGAATCATCTATTTTTAATGCTTTTTCAAGCGCTGATTTGGCTAAACCCAATGATTTTTCACACTCTAATTTAGTTAAGTACTCTCCCGATTTTGCGATAATAGCTTTAATCTCTTTTACTTGAGGAGTTTCAGTTTGAGCAAAATGAAATTGCACAATGAAAAGTAAAAACAGGATAAATATTTTTTTCTGCATAAAGAAGACCAATTATAAGATTACGAATATATAAAACCTATTTCAATTATGTTAAAATGGCAAGTATATATTTAAAAAAAGAGACCTAAGTGGTCTCTTTAAATTTAGTTTCTAATTAATTTTCTATATTTTAAACGCTTTGGTGTTAAATCACCTCCCAAACGTTTCTTCTTATTTTCCTCATATTCAGAGAATCCACCTTCAAAATAATAAACTTCAGAGTTTCCTTCAAATGCTAAAATATGAGTACAAATTCTATCCAAGAACCACCTGTCGTGGGAAATTACTACTGCACATCCGGCGAAATTTTCTAGACCTTCTTCCAATGCTCGAAGCGTATTGATATCCAAATCGTTGGTAGGCTCATCTAATAGTAATACGTTTCCTTCTTCTTTTAAAGTCATTGCCAAATGCAAACGGTTTCTTTCACCACCAGACAACATGGATACTTTCTTGTTTTGATCGCTACCACCAAAATTAAATCGGCTTAAATAAGCTCGAGAATTCACTTGACGACCTCCCATCATAATTAATTCTTGACCGTCAGCAAAATTTTCCCAAATTGATTTATTAGGATCAATATTAGAATGCGATTGATCTACATAAGCGATTTTTACGGTTTCACCAATTTTGAAATCTCCCCCATCTGATTTTTCTTCCCCCATGATCATTTTGAAAATAGTAGATTTACCAGCACCATTCGGCCCAATAATACCAACAATTCCGGCCTGAGGCAATGTAAAATTCAAATTGTCATATAATAATTTATCACCAAAAGATTTGGCAACACTATTGGCTTCAATAACATTAGTTCCCAATCGAGGACCATTTGGAATATAAATCTCTAAATTCTCATCCAATTGTTTTTGATCTTCATTTAAAAGTTTGTCGTAATTCTGTAAACGTGCTTTTTGTTTCGTTTGACGTCCTTTTGATCCTTGTCGAACCCAATCCAACTCGCGTTCTAGTGTTTTTCTGCGTTTAGAAGCCACTTTTTCTTCTTGTGCCATTCTAATCGATTTTTGATCCAACCAAGAA